>CAJFVV010000045.1 GCA_904420565.1 Candidatus Pseudoscillospira faecavium | reverse complement strand
GGAACCAGAGTGCTATGGGGAGGAAGATGCATCACCCAGAAATCTTACGCAAATTCCAATCGAAGGTATTCTGGATGAATTTAATTTGTTTGTTACAGATTTCTATGAGCAATTAAATGAAAACAGTGAAACCATTTGCTATCAGGAATTTGGCTCATTCGATTTGGAAAATATTAAAAAATTACGGACACTCATTGGGAAGCAATTTTATGCTGTACCATATACAGACGAAGATGGAGAAAAATATTACAATATGGTAATCAAATAATTAACTTCCTCTTTATCGGGGAGCTTGCCTCCAGCTTAGATAACTGGATATATCCACCGAGAGCAGCTATTTTCAATCTGAAAACGGCTGCTCTTTTTTTACCTATGATCAGAAAGGAGCGGCCACCCATGACGAGACCGAAGGAGAAAACCCGCGAGGAATTGACCGCCAGCTATATGAGAAATTTTAATAAGCTGTCGGGATTTCCGTCAATTTGACGGGAGTTTTCAATTTTCCGTGAAATCACTATTTTCCTTGAAAAGGGAGCCTGCAGCACAATGCAGTATGAAAAGCGGGCTTCAGAAATTTCCGAAGCCCGCTTTTCTGTCATGTGTTGAAATAATGCAAATGATACTATTTGCTGCAAATCAACCTTTCACCATAGAAGCAATTTCTGCAGCAAAATTCTCCTGCTTTTTCTCAATGCCTTCGCCCTTTTCAAAGCGCACAGCATCCACAAACTTGATCTCGCCGCCCAAATCCTTGGCCACTGATTTGAGATACTGTTCCACTGTCATGCTGCCATCCTTTACAAATTCCTGCTGCATCAGGCAGTTCTCAGAATAGAATTTATTCAGCTTGCCCATGACAATCTTCTCACGCACCTGCTCAGGCTTATTGGCCATTTTGGGATCATTTTCCATCTGGACCATCATGATCTTCTTCTCTTCATCCAAGACATCCTGGGTAACCTGGTTCTTGTCCCAAAAACGGGGATTCAGCGCAGCAATCTGCATAGCAACATCTTTGCCTGCCACTTCCACTGCTTCGGCAGACAATGCCGTTTCCAAATTGACAAGCACAGCAATCTTGCCGCCTGCATGGATATACGGAACAGAAATATGATCTGCATAGCGGGCAAAACGACGCACCTTAATGTTCTCGCCAATGACCAGAACCATTTCCTGCTGCTGCTGCTCCACCGTCAAATCAGTTCCGGCATATTTGCATGCCATCAAAGCATCCATATCAGCGGGAGCTTCTTTGGAAACCGTTGCCGCGACACCCTTGACAAAGTCGACAAACTTTTCATTTTTGCCGACAAAATCTGTTTCTGCATTGACTTCCACAATCACACCGACACCATCGATCACAGCAGAATATGCCATGCCTTCCGCTGCAATACGGCCAGCCTTCTTCTGAGAAGCAGCCAAACCTTTCTCACGCAGATACTCAATCGCTTTTTCCACATCGCCGTCGGCTTCGGTCAGCGCTTTTTTACAATCCATCATACCCACGCCGGTCATCTCGCGCAGGTTCTTTACATCAGCTGCAGTAAATGCCATGATAAATTCCTCCTACTTCTGTATCGTATCATCAAAAACAGGGCGGGCGGAAAGCCCGCCCTAAAAGCGCGTTGGTTTCTCTTATTCAGCGGCAGCCGGAGCAGCTTCCTCTTCTGCGGGAGCATCCTCTACCTGCTCACCCTGCTTGCCTTCCAGCACAGCATTCGCCATGATAGATGCAATCAGCTTGATGGCGCGGATTGCGTCATCGTTGCCAGGGATCGGATAATCGATCTCATCAGGATCGCAGTTGGTATCAGCAATGGCAACCACAGGGATTCCCAGCTTGTGTGCTTCTGCAATTGCATTGCGCTCTTTGCGCGTGTCAATGATAAAGATAGCACCAGGCAGCTTCTTCATGTCCTTCACGCCGCCGAGATATTTTTCCAGCTTTGCAATTTCGCCCAAATGCTTCATAACTTCCTTCTTGGGCAGCATATCAAAGGTGCCGTCTTCCTGCATCTTCTTCAGCTGATTCAAACGCTCCACACGGCCGCGCATTGTCTTGAAGTTGGTCAACATACCGCCAAGCCAGCGGGCATTGACATAAAACTGGCCGCAACGGGAAGCCTCTTCCTTGATTGCTTCCTGTGCCTGCTTTTTCGTACCCACAAACAGCAAAGACTCGCCGTTCTGCGCCAGATTCAGCACAAAATTATACGCTTCCTCCAGCTTTTTGACCGTTTTCTGCAGATCGACGATATAAATACCGTTGCGCTCCGTATAAATGTAGGGAGCCATCTTGGGATTCCAGCGGCGGGTCTGATGGCCGAAATGGACGCCTGCTTCCAGCAGCTGCTTCATAGATACAACATTCTGGTTTGCCATAACTTCTTTTTCCTCCAATAAATTTAGTTTTCGCCTCCAGGCCCTTCTTCTCCCCGGCTAACTGCCCTTGCAGCACCGGCCGGAAATCCGGTCCTGTGCGGAATGCTGTAATAATATACCACAAAGCCAATTGCATTGCAAGAAGATTTTTCTCAAATCCCTTATTTTTTCGTTTTTTTACCCCGTTTCAAAACCTTCTGCATCGCTTGCGCTCCGGCGGCGGTCCTTTTCGCTGAAATGAACGGTCAACCAGAATAATATCATCTCCAATCTGCTTGATACAGTCCCACGGAATGTAATACTCCTCCCCGCGAAAAAGTCCAAAAAAACGGCCCTTACCATAGGCGATAATAGCACATACTTTTCCCTCCGGCAAAACAATATCCACATCTTCTGCATAGCCAATCCGGCTTCCGTCACAGATATTGATGATTTCTTTACATCTCATGTCCGTAATTCTGCACTGCATAGGAGTCCCTCCTCTTTCAGTATATCTTTTTTCAAACGATTTTACGCAAATAACTGCACGTCCTATGCGGTATCGCTAAAATTTGTCACAAATCGCCAAAGATTGGCAGCTCCCTGCAAGAATAAGAACTCTTCAAGTGGCAATACTGATATCACAATGTCACAGCTATGGGGAGGCATCGTTATGCAGGGCAAAGTGGAAATCTGCGGCGTCAACACCGCCAAATTAAAAGTACTGAAAAACTCCGAAACCATCGCCCTGCTGAAGCGTACAAAAGAAGGTGACATGCAGGCCCGTCAGGAACTGATTGAAGGAAATCTGCGCCTTGTTCTATCTGTGATTCAAAAGTTTATGGGGCGCGGAGAAAACGCAGACGACCTGTTTCAAATCGGGTGCATCGGTTTGATCAAAGCAATCGATAATTTTGATATCAGCCAGCCTGTACGATTTTCTACTTATGGCGTGCCCATGATCGTGGGTGAAATTCGCCGCTATCTGCGGGACAACAGTTCTATCCGCGTCAGCCGCAGCATGCGTGATACAGCCTATCGAGTGCTGCAGGTAAAAGAAAAACTCATGGCCCGCACGCAGAAAGAACCCACTGTGGAAGAAATCGCAAAAGAACTCGACATTCCAAAAGAAGATGTAGTTTTTGCCCTGGATGCCATCGTCGCTCCGGTTTCTCTCTATGAACCGATTTACTCCGACGGCGGCGATGCCATCTGTGTTATCGATCAGGTAAGCGACACCAAAAACACAGATGAAAGCTGGCTGGAACAAATTGCGCTGAAAGATGCCATTCAGCATCTGTCCGAGCGGGAGCGCTATATTTTAACGCTGCGCTTCTGCGAGGGAAAAACCCAAATGGAGGTATCCAATGAGGTTGGCATTTCTCAGGCTCAAGTATCGAGATTGGAAAAAAATGCCATCAAACAAATTAAAAAAGATTTATAAAGCAGAGCCGGACGGTTACCGTCCGGCTCTGTTGTGGTATTATTTTTTCTTCTCAGGCAAAGTGCTCATAGCAAATGCTTCGAGCCAGCTCTTTGGCATTTTGCATATCGCTGAGCTGCGCAGCAATGGTCAATGCAAAGGGAATCGCCGTGCCCATGCTCCGGCTTGTAATCAGATTTCCATCCACAACAACCTCATCCTCCGTCACAGGTGTTGCGCCACTCAGCGTATGCTCCATTCCAGGATATACCGTGGCCCGTTTTCCGCGCAGCAGGCCAAGGCTGCCCAAAATGCTGGGTGCAGCGCAAATTGCCGCTACAATCTTCCCCTCCGCTGCAAAGCGAACGCATGTATCCGTTACCACAGAACAAGCTGCAAGGTTCGGCGTACCCGGAATACCGCCGGGCAAAACTACAGCATCATACTCTGAAATCTGCACATCTGCTGCCATCATATCGGCAAACAGTTCGATATTGTGAGAAGAGGTAATCTTCTTCCGCTCCATGACAGAAGCTGTGGTAACTTCCATTCCGGCGCGGCGCAAAATATCTACCACAATCAGGCCTTCGCACTCCTCAAATCCATCAGCTAAAAATACCAATACCTTTTTCACAAAAGCACCTCATTTCTTAAAGCTGTCCTTCAACCCCACGGACCGGTTAAACACCAGATGCCCCGGTTTGCTGTCCTGATTATCCAGGCAAAAATATCCTTGGCGCATAAACTGGAAATTGGCCGGTGCCACAGCATGCTCCAATGCAGCTTCCACTTTGCAGTTTTGTAAAATGGTCAGTGATTGCGGGTTAATGGAATCCAGGAAATTTTTATCCGCGGCATCCGGATCGGCATCCAGGAACAAATTATCGTACAGGCGCACTTCCGCATCCACAGCACTGGCCGCATCCACCCAATGGATTGTTGCCCCCTTGACCTTGCGGCCATCTGCCGGATCTCCGCCGCGGCTGTCCGGATCATACTCGCACAGCACTTCCACTACATTGCCGTCTGCGTCCTTAACACAGCCGGTGCAGTGGATCAGATAGGCACCCTTCAGCCGGCACTCCGGTCCGTCAGGATACAGCCGCTTATATTTTGGAACCGGAGTTTCTAAAAAGTCCTCTGCTTCGATCCAGAGATGGCGGGAAAAAGAAATTTCCCGCACACCAGCTGCCGGATCCATGGGATTATTTTCCACTCTCACCAGCTCGCTTTGCCCCTCCGGATAATTGGTCACGGTGAGCCGCACAGGACGCAGCACAGCCATGGTTCTTCTGGCCGTCTGATTCAAATCTTCCCGCAGGCAATGTTCCAGGAAGGCATATTCCACTGTGTTGGTGGATTTAGCCACACCAATACGCTCGCAGAAATTGCGGATGGACGCCGGCGTATACCCCCTGCGGCGCAGGCCGCACAATGTAGGCATTCTGGGATCGTCCCAACCGGAAACTTTACCTTCCTCCACCAGTTGGCGCAGTTTGCGCTTGCTCATCACCGTGTGATCGATACCCAAGCGGGCGAATTCAATCTGGCGCGGTTTACTGGGCAGATCGCAGTGCTCCACTACCCAGTTGTAAAGCGGGCGGTGCGCTTCAAATTCCAACGAACACAAGCTGTGAGTAATATGTTCCAGCGCATCCTCGATTGGGTGCGCAAAATCGTACATAGGATAAATGCACCACGCATCCCCCTGGCGGTGATGGTGCGCATGGTTGATACGATAAATCACGGGATCCCGCATATTGAAATTACCGGAAGCCGGATCAATTTTAGCCCGCAGCGTCATGCTGCCATCTTCAAATTCACCATTTTTCATGCGCTCAAAAAGATCCAGGCTTTCCTCCACCGGGCGGTCACGATAAGGGCACTGCGCCGGTGTATTGATGTCGCCGCGCATTTGGCGCATCTGCTCCGGGGTCAGTTCGCAGACGTAGGCAAGTCCTTTCTTAATCAAACCGACAGCGCATGCATACATCTGGTCAAAATAGTCCGAAGCATAATAAAACCGATCGTCCCAGGTGAATCCCAGCCAGCGGATGTCTTCCTGAATCGCATCCACATATTCCGTGTCTTCTTTCGACGGATTGGTATCATCCATGCGAAGATTGCACAAGCCTCCAAATTTCTCCGCTGTACCGAAATCAATGCACAGCGCCTTACAATGGCCGATATGCAGATAGCCGTTCGGCTCAGGCGGAAAACGGGTATGCACCGTCATTCCCTCATATTGTCCGCCGGGGCCAATGTCCTCTTCAATCAGGGCATGAATAAAATTCTTGCCGCCAGGCAGTTCTTCTGCACCGCTTGCAGCTTTGATTTCCTCCGCCATTCCCCTCACTCCTCATAAAAACATTCGTTTTTATATTATAGGCGGATTTCTATGGAAAAGCAACAAAAAGATGCAAAAAAAGCAATCAAATTGCACAAGGTTTCAGATTACTCTGCCAACCAGTCCTCCAAAACATCACCCAGCGCAGTAGGAGATACGCCGCCCCGCATCAGGCGCCGCAGCAGTGCATTGATACGTCTGCGCTGCGTTGTAACACCGGGTGCCATCGCCATGCTCCCTTCCTGATCCCGAATACAAACGCCGTAATCCTTTCCGCTGTCCATGCGGTAATAGGAAAACTGGTACATTTTTCCGTTTTCATCCAACACTTTCTGCACGCCGATCAACGTTTCTGTCATAAGCCGCACATCCTTTCATGAGGCCACTATAGCAAAAAGGCCTTGGCGAAATCTCTCGATTTTCGGCGGTTCTCCAAAATTTTGTCGGATAAACTCGAAAACAGCAGAGCGGTTTATTCCGCTCTGCTGTTCAAACACCCTGTTTTCGCCGGAAACAGTTTTTCACAATAATCTTGCAGCGTCTTTAAATTCATCAAAAGGTTCAGGGCATCCAGCAGTGCATTCGCACTCATATGCTCCGGAAGTTCCAAATACTGCATCAGCACACGCCGCCGGTCTGCACTGTCTTGTCTGCCGGACAAACCAAGGGCATACAGATCCTGCTTGCGAATGCATCCGGCCTTCACTTTTTCTCCAGCTCCCTGTATTGTCGCCCCCGCCCGCAGCAATGCCTGCAGCAAAATCTCCGGTGTCATGCCTTCCACGCCAAGTTTTCCTTCTTTTCCAGCCTTACGCTTGCGCCGCTCTTTCCCATAGCGGTCCGGAATATATGCCTGTTTGATCCTCTCTTTTGGAATGGCACCTTTCAGAAAGTTCCGAATCAAAAAACCTGCTCCGTCACTGTCGGTCAAAAGAATCAGCCCACGTGTTTCAGCCAGACGCCGCAAAAATGCAACACGCTGCCGATCCTTAAAAATCTGGAAGCCATCTGTTGTGAGGATGGTCGCATTCACAACCTGGGAAAGCGTATTTTGGTCGTATTTTCCCTCCACAAGAATTACCTCGCGGATAGTCGGTTTTTCTCTGCTCATTGCCGCGCTCCCTGGGCCAAACGCATCAGCAAGTATTTTAATTCGCCCGCTCCATCAAACCCGGTTTGGCTTTTCATCTGCACATCCAGTTTTTTGCACAATGCAATTCCTTCGCGGCACCACTCCTTGGTGAACCGGTTCGCGGAACGCAGCAAGAGCTTTGCCGGATAATCCGAGCGCATATTCCAAATATCCATCAGCCAATAGCGGTCCTTTCCGCCATCCAATGCAATGCGTGCAGTATAAAGTTTACGAAGTTCTTTCCCGATGAGCGACAAAATCACAATTGGCTCTTCCTGCATTTTCAAGAGTTTTCCCAATGTATCCGCTGCCGCATCGTAATTTCCCGCCGAAATCTCATTGGTAATATCGAATACCATCGCATCGATCATCGGATCAGCCACAGCATTGATATCGTCAATGGTCACTCTCGGTCCCTTGGTATACGCACCGATTTTCTCAATCTCCGGAATCAGTCCCGTCATCAGACTGCCGCAGGTGAAAATCAAATGCTCCGCACTCTGCCGGTCGATCTCCTTCCCCAATGCTTTGAAGCGGCGCGCAATCCAGTTAATCAAATCACTCTGTCCCTGCGCCTTGAATTCCACAATCTGTGCATGTTCTGTCAGGGCCGTATAGAGTTTTTTCATTTTTCGGTCCGGTTTATATTCCAGAATATCATAGACAAACACCAGGCAGCAGTAATCCGGAAAATCGGACAGCAATGCAATCAATTCTCCGCGCTGTTCCTCATTCAATTTGAAAATATCGAAATCCGTGACAGTGACCAGTGTTTTTTCACACATCATAGGCAGCGCTTCCACAATATCGCTGAGCTCCTGCACCGCCAGTGCCTTTCCGGCCACTCTGTGGTAATTAAACTCCTCAAATCCTGCAGGAATCAATTCCTTGCGCAGTTGATTCAAATAATATTCCCGGAGATAGGTTTCCTCGCCGTAAAACACATAAACCGTGCGGACGGATTTCTCCCGGAGATCCCGCTTCAACTGCGCATACCCTTTATCCTCTGTTTCTTTTTTCACAGGCACAGCCTTTCACCTCGTTTCTTTCAATACACCAGAATAGACACTTTGCCATTCCAGTCCGTCCGCCGTATATCGGCACCCGCCTCTTCCAACCGCACAAGAGTTTCTGCCGCCGGATGCCCATAGGAATTGGAACCCACAGAAATCACCGCCGTCTCCGGCGACAAGGTTTCCAAAAGTGCTTCGCTGGTGGAGTATTTCGATCCATGGTGGCCCACTACCAGCACTTCCAGTTCCGGCAAAACAGCAGAGGACAGCAGTACTTGTTCCGTTTCTCCGTCCATATCGCCGGTCACCAGTATATCAACTCCTTCACACGAACACAAAAGGGACAGCCCTTCCTCATTGTTGCTTCCGGTACCCATAGGCGGAAAAATTGTCAGCTCTGCTTTTCCCATGGCAATATGTTCCTCCGCTTCCAGCAGCAGAACTTCTGTTTGATACTGTTCCGCCAACGCCAGCACTTCAGACTGCATCTGCCAGCTTTCCGCATCGCTCAGCTTCGGCACAACCAAATAGCGGACTTTGACGCGGGAAAAAAGTGTCTCCAAGCCATTGGCATGGTCATTGTGATAGTGTGTCAAAATTAAGTAAGTCAGTTCTGTTTGCCCAAGGGTATTTATTTCATTGGCTGCCACGGTTCCTGCATTGATCCAAGAATTGGAGGAACCGCAATCCACCAGGGCAGTCTGCCCGCCGGAGGATAACAGCACCGCTTCCCCCTGCCCCACATTGAGAACCGACGCTGTCATGCTTGTTCGCCCATTGGCTAAAATCGGCAGCGCGATGACAAGGCACAAGGCAGCAGAGGCAAGTCCGCCCGCCATCAAGCGGGTTCTTGTGCGCCGATTTTTCATCAAAAACAGCACGCCTATCATGGCATAAACATAAAACAACCAATAGACAAGGTACGGGTTGCTGGTATACAGCGCATGATGGGGCACTTCTGCCAAAAGGCGCACCACCGCCATAAAATAATCCAATGCAGCAGCGGGCAGAATGGCAATGACTCCCGCTATGGGAACAGACAAAAAGCTCACTGCCACAGACAGCGCGCCCGCACCAAAGGCAAAGCTGATCGCCCACAGGCACAGCAGATTGGACACCGGAGAGATCAGGCTGACACAATCAAAATAATAGGCCGAGAGCGGAATTGTAAATACAGATGCACCGCAGGTGACGGATATAGCGGAAAAAACAACCTGCAAAACATTGTGGCGCTTTTGGTCCCGAATGAACCAGCTTTGCAGTACACGACAAATACGTTCGGAAAACAGCAGAATTCCGGCCACCGATAAAAAGGAAAGCTGAAGACTGATGGAAGCAATGGCAAAGGGATTGTGAAGCAAAATCATCAGCAGTGCAAAACTCATCGTCGTAATGCTGTCGTTTTCCCTGTGCAGCAACGGTGCAATGGAAAGCAGCGCCAGCATAAAGCAGGAGCGCGCCACAGACGGCGCCACACCGACCATCAGCATAAAAAAGAACAGCACCGGCAGCCCCACCATTGTCGCTCTGCGTCGGTTTTTGATCAGCATCCGAATCATGGCAAACAGAAAAACGCAGTGCATACCGGAGACCGCCGTCACATGGGTCAGCCCGGTTTCCGAAAGCAGGCTGTACAGGGCATCGTCAAATTCTGTGCGGACGCCCGTCAGCAATGCCGTCATTAAAATGCGGGCTTCCCCATCATAAATCTGCTCAATCTTTTCCTGCAGCAATCGGCTGAACTGCAGCGGCAGATACTGCACAGGCAAATGCTCCGCCGGCACAATTTGAAGCTCACCGCGGCCGTAAAGCAGAAGGTGCACTCCTTTTGCGCTAAAAGAAGTGATTTTCTCATCCCGAATTAACGATGCGCTTCGTATGGAAGCATCCGTAGTGACCCGATCGCCTGGTTTGCCGGAAAGCAGTGTTTCATCGCCGTAAAGCTGCACTTTCATCGGCGCCGCTGCCCCCACATCCATATACGCCACACATTTGGCTCCATAAATATGCTCTTCCGGATAGGCACACAGGGTCACTGAAATGGTTTGCTCCGTATCCACATACTGCTGCGCCGGCCGAATAAACAATGTATCGTACAGCAGTGTATAGAAAGAGCCAAAAGAAATCCCAACGGCCAGCACTAGGGCAATCATACGTTTTCTCTTGTGCTGCAGCAGTGCAACGCCTGTCAAAATCAGCACCAGCACCAAAAGAGGGAGCAGAATCCATTCCGCTCCGTATTCCAGGGCAAAAACTGCGCCGGCCACAGAAAAGCAAAACATTGCCAGCCATCGCATTGTTTCCGCCCCCTTTTCAGCAAATTCCACCACAGCTTCCTTGGTCTAAGATACTACCAAAGCCTTCCATTGGCAAGTGCTCCATAAAAAAGACGGCGGGAAACTGTCCCCGCCGTCTCCATGCAGGCGTCAATCAGCCCGGAGGCCACGTCATATCACGGCCGCTCAAAACATGAAAATGCAGATGGAACACACTCTGACCGGCCTGCTCCCCGATATTGGAAACCACACGGTAACTCTCCAGATTCAAATCTTTGGCCAGCTGGGAAATCACCTGAAAAATATGTCCCACCACAGCGCAGTTTTCCTCATCCACTGCGGAAACCGAGGCAATATGCGCCTTGGGGATTACCAAAAAGTGAACCGGCGCCTTGGGATCGATATCATAAAATGCATAGCAGATATCGTCTTCATATACCTTGTTTGACGGAATTTCTCCCGCAGCAATTTTACAAAACAGACATTCACTCATACGCTTTTCTCCTTTCTTCAGCAGATAACAGCCTAAATTGATGATTTGAACTGATTTTGTACAGCATCATATTGATAACCGACAGCGCCCAGCGTCTGCCGCAGCGCTGTTTCCTCCACGTTCATTGCAGCACAAAATTCCTCTAAACTGGAGAATTCATCCCGCAGCTTCGTGTTGACAACGCTCAGCAGCATTGCAGGATCTTTCGGCAACATACTGCAGCCTCCTTCCGCCCAAACATTCAAATGCCGAGCTTCATGGACACCACATTATCCACCATAGCCAGCGCATTATCCACCATCAGCGGATCTTTGCCGCCGCCCATGGCAGAATCGGGCTTGCCGCCGCCGCTGCCGCCGGCAATTGCTGATACCTGCTTAACAATGTCTCCTGCTTTCACACCCCTGGCCACTGCTTCTTTTCCGCATACTGCCAAGAAAGTGATCTTCGCTCCTTTGACTGTGGCCAGCACTGCTACTGCATTGTCAGCTTTATCACGAATCAGGTCGCCCATCTGACGCAGCTTATTGGGATCTGCTTCAGGGATTACTGATGTGAGCACCTTCAGTCCACCCACATCATGGGCACCAAACAAAATGCGATCCGCTTCGCCCACAGCCTCTTTGGCTCTATATTTTTCAACCATTTGACGCAGCCTGCGCGTCTCCTCTACCATTTGCTGCAGTTTTTCCTGAATTTCCGTCGGCTGCGCTTTCAACGCCGCAGCTGCTTCAAAGACCATTGCCTGCATATGGTTCATTTCCTGAAGAGAAATCAAACCTGTTGTCGCCTCAATGCGGCGCACGCCGGAAGCCACGGAGAACTCCTTGTCAATATGGAAAACACCAACCTTTGCCGTGTTATCCAAATGTGTGCCGCCGCAGAATTCTACACTGTAACCTTCGCCCATGTCCACCACACGGACAGTATCGCCGTATTTCTCACCAAACAGAGCAATGGCACCTGTCTTTTTGGCTTCTTCCAACGACATGACCTTCGTTTCTACGTTATATCCTTCCAAAACGGCCTCATTGACCATATTCTCCACTTCCGTCAGTTCTTCAGCCGTCATCGCGGAAAAATGGGTAAAGTCAAAACGGAGGCGGTCCGGCTCCACCAGAGAACCCGCCTGATGAACATGGTCACCCAAAACAGAACGCAGGGCTTTATCCAACAAATGCGTGGCAGAATGAGCACGCATAATTGCTCTGCGGCGAGGTACATCAATCTGGGCATGGACTACATCCCCCAGCTTCAGAGTCCCTTCAGTGACCTTGCCATAGTGCATATATTTGCCGCCCTTATTCTTCTGCACATCGACAACCTGGAACAGGCATCCATCCGTTCCGCTTTTTGCAATGACGCCGCAGTCAGCCACCTGACCACCCATCTCTGCATAAAAAGGTGTTTTATCCAGTACAACAATGGCTTCTACACCTGGCATAACCTCTTCTGCCTGTTCATTCTCCACCACCAGAGCCACAACCTTTGCACCGGTAACTGTGCTCTCAGCGTAGCCCAAAAATTCTGTCTCAGGCACATCTTTGCCAAACTCTACACCAGCCCAGCCAAGATCGCCCAAGGCTTCTCTTGCTTTACGGGCGCGTTGGCGCTGCTCCTCCATCAGCACCTTAAACTGCTTCTCATCCAGCTGCATCCCCTGTTCTTCCACCATTTCCATGGTCAAATCAATGGGGAAGCCATAGGTATCATACAGTTTAAACGCATCTGCTCCCGAAAATGTCTTTTTCCCTTTTTGCTGATGCTCCTGCAGCATTTCGGCAAAAATTTTCAAGCCGCCGTCAATGGTCTTTGCAAAATTTTCTTCCTCCACGCGGATAACCTTTGTAATATACTCCTGCCGTTCGCGCAGTTCAGGATAATGCCCTTCATTTTCATGAATCACTGTATCGCACACCTGATAGAGGAAGGGATCACTCACACCCAGCAGCTTTCCATGGCGCGCCGCTCTGCGCAGCAGACGGCGCAGCACATACCCCCTGCCCTCATTGGAGGGCAGCACGCCATCACAAATCATAAATGTCGCTGAGCGGATATGGTCCGTAATCACCCGCAGAGAGACGTCCTTTTCATGGCTTTCACCATAATGGGCCCCTGTAATGGCGCTGACCTTGTTGGTAATATTCATCACCGTATCCACGTCGAAGAGAGAATCCACGTCCTGACAAACCACAGCCAGACGTTCCAGCCCCATACCGGTATCGATATTTTTCTGCTTCAGTTCGGTATAATGCCCTTCTCCGTCGTTATCAAACTGAGAAAACACAATATTCCACACTTCAATGTAACGATCGCATTCACAGCCCACGGTGCAGCCAGGTTTGCCGCAGCCATATTTTTCGCCCCGGTCATAGTAAATTTCGGAGCAGGGGCCGCACGGGCCAGACCCATGCTCCCAGAAATTATCTTCTTTTCCGAATTTGAAAATCCGCTCTGCAGGAATTCCGATTTCCTCGTTCCAGATGCGGAAAGCCTCATCATCAGCAGGGGTTGTTTCGTTGCCGGCAAAAACAGAGGGATAGAGACGGTTCGGATCCAGTCCCACCCACTCCGGGCTGGTCAAAAATTCCCAGGCCCAGTGAATTGCCTCGTGCTTAAAATAATCACCAAACGAGAAATTGCCCAGCATCTCGAAATAAGTGCCATGGCGGGCCGTTTTGCCGATATTTTCGATATCGCCTGTACGAATGCATTTCTGGCAGGTGCATACCCGCTTGCGCGGCGGCTCCTGCTCCCCTGTAAACCATGGCTTCATGGGTGCCATACCGGAATTGATCAGCAGCAAAGACGCATCATTTTGCGGGATCAGGGAAAAGCTTGGCAGCCGCAGATGTTCCTTACTTTCAAAAAAGCGCAGAAACATCTCGCGTAAATCGTTTACGCCAATTTTATCTGTCATATTTCTTCCTCCAATTTCTTTATTCTCCTACGCACCTACGCACATCCCTGCCGGAGAAGCAAAAAACGCCCCGCCCCTGGTTAAATAGGGGCGAAGCGCAGCTTCGCGGTACCACCCTAATTACTCTTTTTGGAAAGAGCATCTCGGCCATTCTTTATCGGGAATGGTGCGCGCCGGTTGTCCCAGCGAGGCTCAGAAGTGGCCGCCCGGCAAAATCAAACGGCAGGGTTTCCACTCTCCCCTGCTCACTGTGCGCATTCTGCCGAACTCGTTTCGTCATCGCCTGTCAGTATTAATTGAACAATCCGCGATTTATTTTATCATAAAGTATCTATTTGTCAATGAGAATTGACAAACAAAGTAAGATTTATTATAGTAGATAGCACAACGATGCCATGAAGGTATCTTTCCGTCCAAGACGGGCAGTCAATTTTCATGGCATCCGTGTACCCTTTCGGTCCGGAATGCCGCAGGGGGTTTTTCTTTATGCATACAACACAAAAAACATTTTCACCGATTCAAAAACTGGTGCTCAGCGCCATGTTCCTGGCTCTGGGCCTGGTGCTTCCTTTTTTAACCGGGCAAATTCCGGAGCTTGGCTCCATGCTGCTGCCCATGCACATCCCGGTTCTCCTGTGCGGCATGGTGGTCGGCGGTCCATGGGGGCTGGTGGTCGGTTTTATCTGTCCGCTGCTGCGGTCAGTGCTGTTCGCAGCGCCGCCCATGTATCCGGCTGCTATTTCCATGGCTTTTGAACTTGCAACTTATGGTCTGGTCAGCGGCATTTTATACAGCCGTCTCAGGAATCAGGGCACCCGCGGCATCTATCTTTCCCTGTTGGGTGCCATGCTGCTGGGCCGCGTGATTTGGGGCGTCAGCCGGTGGATCATGATGGCCTTCGGCACCCAGTTCAGTGTTGCTTTGTTTATTGCCGGCGGTTTTACCAGCGCAATCCCGGGAATCATTTTGCAGTTGATTCTGATTCCCGTTGTCATTCTTGCACTACAGAAAGCGAAGTTGATTTCATGAGCGAACTGCGCAAGCTCCTGCTGGACTTGCAGACCAACTATCCACAAGCCTGCCTGTCCGATCATATTAAATGGATTTACCAAAGCGAATTCGGCTGCGGACACTTTGTTTCAGATACTCTACAGGCGCGCATTGAAATGCAGAAAGAATGCGCCGCTGCACGCCGGGGCCGCTGCCTTTTTGAAAAGCTGGGCAGCGGCTATCGCCGCGTCTACCTGAAAAATGCATTGGAGCTTGGCGCTTCCATCGACACTTTAACCGCAATGTTTGTACAGACAGCGCAAAACAGCCGTGGATCAAACTCAAGATTTCGCACAAAGCTGCAGGAACTCTCTCAACTTTGCCGGGAAGGTGCGCTGCCTTTTTCCAGCGGTGCCTGCCAACTGTATCTGCTCAATTATGAAGCTGCTGGTTACCCATCCGTCCATCACAGCACGGCCTATCACAAAGCATATGCTCCGGCTTATCGCGTAATCAGCGAAAACTACGCACGGTTTTTTGAACTATTTCTGCGTATTGATCGGCTGCTTGCTTCCGAAAAAGAAGTCATCCTGGTTGCTATTGATGGGCCATGTGCCTCCGGAAAGACAACTCTGTCCTCTTTGCTTGCTTCCTGCTATGATTGCGGCGTATTCCATGCAGATGATTTCTATCTTCGCCCAGAACAGAAAACATCAGAGCGGCTTCAGGAAGCCGGCGGCAATATGGATCGGGAGCGGCTTCAGGAAGAAGTTCTCACACCTCTGTGTGCGCAAGCCCCTGTCTGTTATCGTCCCTATTCCTGCAAAACACAAACCTTGCGTGACGGAACAATCATCCCATTTCACCGTCTTAATATTATAGAAGGCTCCTATAGTCTGCATCCCACTTTGCGCCATTTTTATAATTTAAAGGTGGTTTTGGATATTTCTCCTGAGCATCAGCTCCGCCGGCTGAAACGGCGGGAAAGCCAGAAAAGTCTGGAAGCGTTTCTGGAACGCTGGATTCCACTGGAACAGAATTATGCCCGCACCACAGATTTATTCAGTTGTGCGGATCTGATCTATCCCTGTTAATCAATTGCCTGAAAAGGGCGCTCATCGCTGTGCGATGGGCGCCCTTTTTGTAAAATATACTGCCAAAATTCAAATGCTTCATCATTTACCTGACAGTGCAACTGCATGCCGCACCAGACTATAGGCTGGAACCGGTTTGGGCAGCTGCATCTGAAATACCATTTGCGGATTGCGAGGCTCTTCCAACGGCGCTCCTTCTGTATCTTTCATCAGCGGCACCACCATGGAAAACGGCTTTAAATCCGGCCCCACAACCTCCACCTCATCTCCCTGACGGAATTTATTGCGCAATGACAACACTGCCAGTCCTGCTTCATCACAGGAAAGGACTACCGCACAAACCTGCCATTCCCGCAAATACCTGGCACTTTGGGTATATTGGCCGGGTTCGCCAAAGAAAAAACCTGTGGAATAGTGGCGATGACTGACATGCTCCACTTCATCACGCCAAACGGGATCGATCTCTTTCCCCTGGGCAGCCGCATCAATGCAGTGCCGATAAGCACCGGTCACAATCGCCGCGTAATAGGCTGACTTTGCCCTGCCTTCTATTTTGAGGCTGTCCACACCTGCCGCCATCAGCTCTGGAATGTGGTCAATCATACACAAATCCCGGGAATTCATAATATAAGTGCCCTTTTCATCCTCAAATACCGGAAAATATTCACCAGGGCGCTTTTCTTCCATCAGTGTGTATTCATACCGGCAGGGCTGCGCACAGGCACCGCGGTTGGAATCGCGGCCCGTCATATAATTGCTGAGCAGGCAGCGTCCAGAATAAGACACGCACATCGCTCCATGCACAAAGGTTTCAATCTGCAGCGCAGGTGATGTTTTTGCGCGGATTTCCGCAATTTCCTCCAGCGTCAGCTCCCGGGCAAGAATCACCCGGTCCGCTCCCAAATCATGCCAGGTGTTGGCCGCCTGATAATTGACGATACTCGCCTGGGTGCTGATGTGTTTTTGCGCATGAGGCGCATAGCGCTTTGCCAAAGCAAGCACACCAACATCTGCAACAATCAATGCGTCCACGCCATAAGCATCCAGATGGGCCAGATAATCCGGCAGGCGTGCTACTTCCTCATTGCGCGGCATCGTATTGACCGTAACATGCACCCGCACATGGTGTGCATGCGCAAAGCGCACCGCAGCTTCCAGCGCACCGTCATCTTCAAAATTCCCGGCAAAAGACCGCATTCCAAAAGTCGTACCTGCCAGATAAACTGCATCTGCGCCGTATAAAACTGCCAGGCGCAGCCGCTCCATATCCCCTGCTGGAGCCAAAAGCTCCGGCTTGGCCTCAGGAAGCGTATCTTTCGCCGCTTCCTGAGGTACCGTATTCCTATTTTTCATCATTCTTCATTCAAAGACGCCAGGAAATCGAGATGCTCCTGATAGGTGCGGAAGAAATGATGAACGCCATCGTCACCCAGCGCATAGAAATAATAATTTGTATCATCAGGATACAATGCCGCACGGATGGAAGACATGCCCGGATTTGCAATCGGTGTTGGCGGCAATCCCTTATACTTATAAAGGTTATAAGGGCTGTCAATCTGCATATCTTCCTGGGTCAAGGTTTCTTTGTGTTCTCCCAACGCATACAGCAGCGAAGCATCAATCTGAAGATAACCTGCCGTTTCGCCGGAATTGTTCAGACGATTGCGAATGACAGAAGATATCACACTTCGGTCACTTCCATCGGTTTCTTTCTCAATCAGCGATGCAATGATAATGATTTCGTCCAGAGAATACGGGGAACTCTCCACTGCAGCCATCAGCTCATCGGTCATTTTGTTGTCAAAATTCTGCAGCATTTTGTCAATAACATCCTCTGGGTCGCCGCCGCAGTAGAACTGATAGGTGTCCGGGAACAGATACCCTTCCAAACGGCTGGCATCGCCTTTCTCCTTACCCTCCAGGAAATCATAATCAAAATCACCGTTCGCCGCTGTTTCTGTAAGATCTTCTACGGTATTGACATTGTTCTCTTCCAGCAAGGTGAAAATCTGATCCATGGAATAGCCTTCCGGAATGGTAATATCCACAGTCTGCCGTGCGCCGCTGCGGGCACTCATCGCTGTCAAAAGTGCATGATAATCCATATCGGTATTCAGTTCATAGGTACCGGCCACCACCTCTGTATCAGACATCATGCCATAGAGCAAAAAGAAAAACTTAAACTGAATAAGTCCTTCCTGCTTCAGGGACGTAGCTACAGAACCTAATTTCTCTCCATCGGTTACCACAATCTGCGCTGTATGTTCCCGCTTGTTCAGCGCCAGCAAATCGTTGCACAGCAGCCAGCCAATTCCTGCAAGGATCGCCGAAATCAAAATAATGCTTAAAAAATAGCGCACCTTGTTATTGTGTCTCTTCTTTTTTACCGGATGTTTTCTCTGACGCGGAGGCGGTGCACTGCGCCGCACCTGTTCGGCATCCCAGCGCATGGTGCTGTCATCCGAATATTCCGCAGGTCTATCTTCTCGTGCCAAGTGCTTCATCACCTTTCATGATTCTTTCAAGAAAAAAACAAAATTTTACTGGTCAAGGTTCCCTCTGCCTGCTCTGTGCATAGAATGGTTCAGAAACAGCAAAGTGAGGTGAACGTTCCATGTGCTTTGAAAACAATTCCTGTCTCTGGCTTATCATCATCATCGTCCTGATTTGCTGCTGCTGTGGCAGCAACAACAGCTGCGGCAGCCATTGCAGCTGTACCAATGACAACTGCGGCTGCTGCTGAAATTCAAGCCTGCATACCGGCGGCATCAGAGGGCGCGCTGCGCCCTTTTTTGCCGCCTACAACAATTGCCGTACTTTCTGATAAATTTCTTCATGAATTTCCTCCGGCGGACGCACCGCTTCCCCAACAGCGCATGCAATCACTTGCCAGCCGCACCGCTCAGCCACCTGCCGGCCTGCTTCACGTGAGGCTGCCAAATACGCACTGTCCGCCTCATGAATATCGGCAGATGCCCCCGTTTCCTTTTCACGCCTGCGCAGCATTTGCCCGGAGAGCTTCACCGGAAGATCCAAATAAAATACAAGATCCGGCGCCGGCAGACCCATATGTGCATATTCAAAATCAAACAGCCAGTCCAAAAAAGCGCCGCGCTCCTCAGCCGGCATTTTGGCCGCCTGATGCACAGCATTGGAAGTGGTATATCGGTCTGCAAGGAGCAAACCGCCTTCCTCATAGTAGGTGCCCCAATCCTGCTTATAAGATGCATACCGATCTACCGCATAAAACGCGGAAGCAGCATAGGCATTGACATCACCCGGCCGTCTGCCGAATGCTCCCTGCAGATAAAGCTCCACCAATGCACAGGAAGGCTCTCCATAACGCGGAAAATCCAGTTTACGAAAAGGGATTGCCTCCCGCTCCAAGCGTGCACCCAGCAGTTTTGCCTGCGTCGCTTTTCCGGAACCGTCGGTCCCTTCAAATACAATCAGCCGTCCCATCAGCGCCGCCCTCCCTTACTGTGCATCGCATGGAGCAAAAAGAGCGGCAGGCGCATCATGCGGCCCACCCGGCTGGGCTGTTTCAGCAGCCTATAAAACCACTCCATTCCCGTTTTCTGAAAAATCTTCGGCGCACGCTGCACAACGCCGGCAAATACATCCAGTGAACCGCCCAGGCCCAGGAGCAGATGTGCACCTGTAGCCCCGCCGTTTTTCTCCATCCAAAGTTCCTGCTTGGGCGCACCGAGACAGACAAACACCACATCCGCTCCGCTATCATGGATCTCTTTCACCACGGATTCATCCTCTTGAAAATAACCGTCGTGGGTTCCGGCAATGACCAGTCCTGGATAACGTTTCGACAAACAAACTGCCGCCTGCTCTGCAATGCCAGGCTTCGCCCCCAGCAAATACAGGCTCTTTTTTGCAGCAGCCATTTGCTCCATCAATCGCTCTGCAAATTCAATGCCGGGAATTTTTTGTTTGAGCGGCGTGCCCAAAATCTTGGCGCCATAAATTACGCCGATGCCGTCGGGAATCACCAGATCTGCTCCGTTAACCGCACGGTTTGCATCCGCATTTTCACGGCACACCTCTACAATTTCCGGATTCGGTGTGACGACATAATGAGCGCCTGGCTCTTCTATCAGCCGCATGCCCTCTGCCACAGCTTCTTCCATAGTGTAATTGTCAAAACCAACGCCCAGCACATCAATCCGCATTGTATCCATCAAAACTCCCATCTGATTTACAAAATAAACATATTTCGTCTATTTTATCATTTTTTGCATTTTAACACAGAATGATTATTCTGTCCAGAAAAGATCCCTTTTCTGGACAAGGCCTGCTATTTTTAGGCCAGAACAACACCCCGCCCCCTTCTGTTTTTCCAAAATTAGTTCCTTGCCACACAAGCTGTGCTCCCATTACAATAAAGATCAGATCGTAAATTCACAGAAAAGGAGTTTATTGTGTGAATCGAATAATCATACGCATTCTCTGCACGTTGTTGATTCTGTCAGCCATTTTGCTGCTTGGCACACCTGTTTCCGCAGAAAACAGAAACGAGACTACATATCCCCCCCGGGGAGACACTGCCGTTGTCGGATATTATGCCGGCTGGGCTTCTTATCAAGGGTTCACCCCTGATAAAATTCCTGCCCATCTGCTGACCCAAATCAATTATGCCTTTGCCGATATCGACCCGGACAAAAACACCATTTTTCTTCCCTATCAGTCACAGGATCAAAAAAATCTCTCTGCACTGCGCACATTGCGCAAAAAACACCCGCATTTAAAGCTCCTGATTGCTGTTGGCGGCTGGGACTATTCTGTCTATTTTTCTGATATTGCCTCCACCGCTGCACGGCGCAGGGCTTTTGCACAAAACTGCGTCGATTTTATCGTAACGCATCAGTTGGATGGCATTGATCTCGATTGGGAGTACCCGGTATCCGGCGGAACGGAAGGAACAATCCACCGGCCGCAGGATAAACAGAATTTTACGCTTCTGCTGCAGGAAATCCGCTCGGCTCTGGATCGACAGGGCAAAAAAGACGGAAAAACATATTATCTGACCATTGCGGGCGGCGCCGGCAACAGTTACCTCAACCAAATCGAGCCAAAGGCCGTAGCCGGCATTGTGGATCACATTTTTTTAATGGCATATGACCTGCATGGCCCCTGGGATACTTATGCAGATCTCAACGCACCCCTCTATCAGCCCAAAGAGAGTTCTCCCCAATACAAAGCCAGCGTATCCGACAGCATCAAAGCTTATCTGAACCGCGGCGTCCCTGCGGACAAACTGGTTCTTGGCATACCCCTCTACGGATACCGTTACCAAGGCGTAAAAAGCCAAAATCAGGGCTTATACAGCACCTTTTCCTCTGCCGCTTCCATCTCCTATTCCACACTGGAACAGACGTATCTCAACAACACAGCCTATCAAAAACGCTATCACAAAGATGCTCTGGTGCCCTACCTTTACGGCAACCGTACTTTTATTTCGTACGAAGACGCCCAATCCATTGCTGCAAAGGCGGAACTGGCGCAAAGCCTTGGCCTTGCCGGTATCGGATTTTGGGAACTTTCCCAAGATAAAAATGCCGTTTTAATCGAAAGTGCCTGCAGTACTTTTCAGGGCGATCCATTTATCGATGTGAAAAAAAGCGCCTGGTATTACGACGCCGTACAATTTGTTTATGAGCAGCAGTTCATGAACGGAACTTCAGCGCGCATTTTTTCTCCAAACAGGCCCGTAGACCGCGGCATGCTTGCTGCGATCCTATACCGCGCTGAAAATAGCCCGGCTGCAGGAAAAGCGCCGTTTCCCGATGTATCCCGGAGCAGTTATTATCACGACGCTGTCACATGGGCCGCCGGCGAAGCAATTATGACCGGGTATGACAACGGGCGCTTCGGCCCGGAAGATCCCATCACCCGCGAACAATTGGCCACCGTCCTGCACCGCTATGCCCGGTGGAAAGGCTATCATACAAGCAATCAGGATACTCTGAATCAATACAGTGACAGAGCGCAAATCAGCCTTTACGCCCGGGAAGCTATGGCATGGGCCGTGGCTGAAGGCCTGCTGAACGGCCGCACGGCAAACCGCCTTTCCCCCGGCGAAACAGCATCCCGGGCAGAATGTGCTGAAATTTTGATGCGGCTGCTGCAATAAAATGCAAAACAACGCCCCCACATGGTTTGACCAGATCCTTTCATGGAGCGCCGGCCAATCGTTTATCGGCCGGCGCTTTCAGCATTTTTACCAAATTGGGTAGATTTTTCTCCTGAAAGGGTCGGTATTTCCTCATATTGTGCTCCCTTGCGACTTTTTGTATAATATGTTTTGCAAATTTAGCAAGAATGGAGTCTTCGGTATGGCAATGAACGTCAAACAATTACGGAATACGCTGCTGTTGGTGCTGACCGCGCTGATTTGGGGCTGCTCTTTTGTTGCCCAGAGCGTCGGTGCCGACCATGTGGGGCCGTTTACTTTTCTGGCCACGCGCAGCTGGCTGGGCGGAATTGTCCTTCTTCCGGTAATCGCAATCATGGATGCCCAAAAGCGGAAACAGCTCGGTTACTCTGCAGAATCACAGCCTGAAACACAGAAAAAAAATCGCCGCACCTTGCTCATCGGCGGTTTTTGCTGCGGATTGTTTTTGTTCCTTGCCTCTTTAACCCAGCAGATCGGCCTTGCTTCCACGACCACTGCAAAAGCAGGGTTCATCACCACACTGTATGTAGTCATCGTTCCCATTCTCACGTTGTTCATGGGACGGAAAATCGGAAAAAAAATCTGGCTGTGCGTTGTTATGGGTGTCGTCGGATTGTATCTTCTGTGCATGACAGGCAGCCTGACTTTGGAATACGGCGACGCCATGGTGCTGCTTTGCGCTTTTCTGTTTGCAGGCCACATCCTTGTAATCGGCCATTTTTCGCCCCATCTGGACGGCATCCGTCTCAGCTGCGCGCAGTTTTTTGTCACTGCGATCATCTCCACTATCTGCATGTTCCTGTTTGAACAGCCGACGCTGGCAACACTGCAGAGCGCGGCGCTGCCGATTCTGTATGCCGGTATTCTGGGTTCCGGCGTCGGTTACACCCTGCAGGTTGTGGCGCAAAAAGGCTTAAACCCCACCATTGCCAGCCTCACCATGTCGCTGGAAAGCGTGTTCAGCGCACTGGCCGGCTGGGTACTTCTGGGACAAGGCCTGTCTGTGCGGGAACTGGCAGGCTGCCTGCTGATGTTTGCAGCCATTGTGCTGGCCCAGCTTCCGGATCGCAAAGCGCCGCAGACAGATAACGCAAGCGAGGCAATTCCCTCTTCCGAATCTTAAAAAAGCGGTGCGCAGCTTTTCTGCGCACCGCTTCCCAAGGAAAAATTTTTGAAAACACAACGATGAACAATTCATGCCAAAATGAATGCGAGGTTTTTCCATGCTTTTATTTGATTTAGACGGCACGCTCGTCGATTCCTCCGGCGTTTGGCTGCAAATTGACCTGGACTTCACTGCCAAGCGCGGCCTGCCCCACACCCAGGAATATCATGATTTTGTCGCGCATACCACTGCACCCACTGCGGCACAGTTTACCAAGGAATATTACGGCCTTTCAGAGAGCGCAGAGGAAATCATGCAGGAATGGTCTGCCCAGGCGCTCTATGAATACACTCATCACATCCAGGCAAAGCCGCACGTTCACGCATATCTTGAGCAATGCCGTCAGCAGGGTGCACGCATGGCCGTTGTCACCTCCAGCGCGCCGGAGCTATGCTGTGCTACGTTGGAAAAAAATGGCCTCAGCCACTACTTTGAACGACTTTTGTTTGCCCAGGAATTTGGCATAGAAAAGCAAAATCCTGCTTTGTTTCAAGCCGTGGCAGAAACTTTGGGCGTTTCCTGCAGCACATGCCTCGTGTACGACGATTCTCCTTTGGCCTGCCGCGGCGCCAAAAGCGCCGGCATGCAGGTGATCGGCGTATACGACCCGCTCTTCTCCTCCTCCGAAGCAGAAATGCGCGCCCTGTGCGGTCGGTATATCTTTGATTTCTCCGAGCTTTTGGCTGTTTGAATCATTCCTTGGTCATATAAGCACCGGCAGAATTGAGCATCAGCCGTTTGGTGCCCACCTCATCAAACGCAATTTCCAGCAATGCGTCACCGCCCATGGGCTGAACGCTCAGCACCATGCCGCGGCCAAACGCTTTGTGGCGAACCATATCGCCCTGATTGATCGCCAGTGCTGTTTTCCCTGAATATCCTTTGCTGGCACCGCGCTCCACGGCTTTGGCCCGGGGCGCGGTTTTTGCTGTGCTCTCGCCGAAATCAGGCGCACCATGGGACATTCCGTATTCAGGGAACGCGCCATACTGCACCGCCGGCTGCCGCTGCGCAGCCTGGTTGCCCTTCCAAACGCAGTTTTCTTCTGGAATTTCCTCCAGAAACCGCGAGGGCAAATTGGTCGTGGTGTGGCCAAACAGCATGCGCTGCTTGGCATGGGTCATGGTCAGATGCTCTTTTGCCCGTGTCATGGCCACATAACATAGCCGCCGCTCCTCCTCCATTTCTTCCGGGTTGCCCACGGCACGGCTGCCGGGAAATACATTTTCCTCCAATCCCACCACATAGACCGCAGGGAACTCCAGCCCCTTTGCGCTGTGCATTGTCATCAGCACCACACTGTTGTCCCGGGTATCTTCGTCATCCAAATCCGTATACAAAGCAACCTCATCCAAAAATCCGGAAAGGGTAACTCCATCGGGATGGTTTTCGATGTATTCAATGATGCTGGATTTCAACTCTTTGACGTTTTCCAGACGGCTGCGGCTTTCCACATCATTTTTAGCCTCCAGCATGGTGAGATAACCGCTGTCCAGGCAGACTTCGTCGTAAAATGTGTCCGGCTCCATAGCTTCCGCCTTGCCCTGCATTTCGATAATCAAAGAAGCAAATGCCTGCAGCTTGGCTGCGCTGCGCGAAAGCTCCGGATATTGCTCCGCCGCCATAAGTACCTGAAACATGGGGACACCTTCCCGGTAAGCAATCGACTGCACCAAATCCACGCTGCGCGCGCCGATGCCTCTGGCCGGCACATTGATAATGCGTTTCAGCCGCAAATCGTCCGTCGGGTTATTCACCACACAGAGATATGCCAGCATGTCTTTGACTTCGGCACGGTCAAAAAAGCCGGTGTCGCCGATGATATGATAGGGGATGGCATTGCGCTTCATCGCATATTCCAACTGTTTGGACTGGGCATTCATGCGATAAAGCACCGCATTGTCCTTCCATTCCCGCCCGGCGCTGTAGGCTTTCAAAATAGAACCTGCCACAAAGTCCGCTTCCGCAGATTCGTTGAATACCGTCTGGATCTGCACCTTTTCCCCGGCACCGTTTTCCGTCCAAAGGGTTTTCCCCTTCCGCCCCTCGTTGTTGCGGATCACCGCGTTGGCCGCATCCAGAATATTCTGGGTGGAACGGTAATTCTGCTCCAGACGGATCACCCGCGCATTGGGATATTCCTTTTCAAAACTGAGAATATTCTCAATATTTGCGCCGCGAAAACGGTAAATGCTCTGATCATCGTCGCCCACCACACAGATATTTTTCCGCCCGCCGGCCAGCAGCGACGCCAAAAGATACTGCAAATTGTTGGTGTCCTGATATTCATCGATCAGCACATAGCGGAATTTTTTTTGATAATATGCGCGCACATCCTCGAAATCCTGCAGCAGCGTCACCGCATGCAGGATGATATCGTCAAAATCCAGAGCATTGGCATCTTTCAAGCGCTTGACATATTCCCTGTAAATTCTGGCGATGCGCTCCATGCGCCAGTCGCCGGAGGTTACCCACTCCTGAGCGAACTGATCCGGCAAAACCATGGCGTCCTTGGCCGCGCTGATATAGTGGAGCACAGTCCGGGGCTGAAATGCCTTTTCATCATATTGAAACTCTTTGACAATGTCCTTTACCACGCGCTGGCTGTCGGTCGTATCATAAATGGTGAAGCTCTTGTCAAACCCCAGCCGGTCAATGTCCCGCCGCAAAATCCGCACACAGGCCGAATGAAATGTCGAAGCCCAAATATCCATAGCGGAAGGGCCGAGCATACGTTCCAGCCGTTCCTTCAGTTCCCCGGCCGCTTTGTTGGTAAACGTAATGGCAATAATAGACCACGGCACCGCCGGTTCCACAGCGCACAAACCGCGCACCCGCGGCTCCTGTTCCGGATCCGGATGCTCCAAGTACCCTTTCAAGAATGCCAGGGACTCCTCATCTGCAAACGCCGGCAATTCGTCTGTATCGCTGCCGCGTCCATATTTGAGCAAATTAGCCACCCTGTGAATCAACACAGTGGTCTTTCCGCTTCCAGCGCCGGCCAGCAGCAGCAGCGGCCCCTCTGTCGCCATCACCGCTTTCCGCTGCATCGGATTCAAATGCGCATAGTCCTTTTCGATGATCGCCTTTCTTACTGCACAGTATTCCTGCTGAAATTCCGTCATATTGCCACCCAAATCTTTTTTATTTTGATCGAACATGATTCTGAAAAATCTGACGTTTATTGTAATACAAATCTAATTCTCGGTCAACTGTTCTATATTGAGCACTGCATTTGATGCGCCCCCTTATGCACAGCTTGCCGCTTGCACTTAATGTTTTTCCCGTCCTTGTCCTTTGCGGCAGCTTCTTCTTTCACGGCAATCAATCAACCTTTGAATCTTCTCCTTTTGCTCCATTACATAGCCTTTCAGGCAGCCAGGCATGTGGTTTTTAGATTTTCCAGCCTTTCCATTGCATGCTCTCTTTTCAAATATTCCATGACATTTATTTGCTTATTTAGATTCTATCGTGGCTTTAATTATTTATCTGAATGATTAATAGAAAAGCGGATAGTATCAGATACTATCCGCCTTTTAATCAATTATCCGCTGCATCATGTAATTCTACTAACTCTGCTTCTCCAAACTCAATAATAGTTGCTCCTAAACCTTGATAATATTCTTCTTCATAAACATCTGTTATTTTCCCAATAACTGTGATTTCTGGTGTTTCATCTGTATCAATTGAAGCTAAAACATCTCTGGGAAGATATACATACAAGGCGCCTATTACACAACAATCACTCTCAATTTTATCAATATGCCCTGTAACTTTATAAATGTTATTACGTGCCTTTGCTTCATTCTCTTGTACATCATCGAATACATCTTCCCATGTTGCCTCTACTACATTTTCATCCGATACATCGAAAGCTCCACCTCCGTTTTGGGAACCACAAGCTACAAGGGATAAGGCCATCGCCGCCGCCAGTAATAACACTGTTAGTCTTTTCATGTTCATCATTTCCTTTCTTCCATGCGGTTTCGTTTCAGTGCATTGACTTTCCGCCTTGACTGTACCACGAAAGGGATTATTAGTCAATATAAAAAGGATTATTGCGAACTTAAAACGGGTAAATAATCCCTATAAGATTACTTATAGGGGTGATCATAAATGATTGATATGAAAATAATTGGAATGAATATTAGGAAAGAGCGGAAAAAGCAATTATTAACCATTGAACAGCTTGCAGAAAAAGCCGGAATCACTGATAATTTTTTAGGGAAAATAGAGCGTGGAGACGGTATTCCCAGCCTGCCGACAATAGATAGTATCGCAAGTGCCTTAAATGTTAGCATTGACTTTCTCAAAGGAAATACAGAGTATAATGCTGAATATAAATTTATAAACAGCCTTATGGAAATAAATAAATTAAGTGATAAAAATAAAGAAATATTTATTGACTTTATAAGTACAAATATAAAGTATTTCAAATAATCCCTATCAGAAAAGGTATAGCCCGCAATAAATCTCCATTGTTGCATCCCCTCTGCGAATCATTGCAGCTAGTTCGATTTTCTATCCTTTTATCCTGCGGAATTGCGCTCTGCAAGGTCGGCCGACAAAACAGCGAAATTTATCTTATTATCATTGAATCTGAAACAGGACTGGATGTGTGCACCTTCTTGCCATCTCACCCCAAGCATGATAAACTATGAAAATATTTGACTTGCTCCAATGAGAAAGAGGGAATCAGGAATGAAATATAGTTTCCGCAACGACTATAGTGAGGGTGCACATCCCGCCGTTATGAAGGCGTTGGAAACAACGAATGCCTTACAAACCGTGGGTTACGGTATGGATATTTACTGCGAAGAAGCTCGAAATCTCATCCGTGAAAAATGTGCGCTGCCCCAGGCAGACATCCATTTCCTGGTGGGCGGCACCCAGGCAAATCTTGTTGCCTGTGCAGCGTTTCTGCGTCCCATCGAGGCGGTAATTGCCCCCGACACAGGCCATCCGCTGGTGCATGAAACAGGCGCTTTTCAAGCGACAGGTCATATGGTCATCCCTGTGCCTTCCAACAATGGAAAATTGACACCGCAGCAGCTCTGCGCCGTTTGCCGTGCCCACAGCACAGAACACATGGTGCAGCCGCGTATGGTTTACATCTCCAACGCCACAGAAGTGGGAACCGTCTATACAAAAGAAGAATTGTCATTGTTGCACAACGCTTGTAAAGATTTAGGACTTTACATTTATTTAGACGGCGCCCGATTGGGCTGCGCCATGGTAAGTCAGGATGCACCACTCGCCTGGAGTGATTTGGCCGAATGTCTGGACGCTTTTACCATCGGCGGTACGAAAAACGGCCTGTTGTTCGGCGAAGCCCTGGTCGTTGTCAACGACGCTTTGAAGCGTGATTTTCGTTCCCATATGAAGCAGCGCGGCGCTATTCTCGCTAAAGGCCGCCTTCTCGGGCTGCAGTTCAAGGCCATCTTGGAGGATGATTTATATTTGAAAAACGCCCGCCATGCCAATGCCATGGCGCAGCAGCTGCAGGAAGGCATCTCTCAGCTGGGCTATTCTTTTCTTGTGAACTCACCCACCAACCAAATTTTCCCAATCTTCCCCAATCCTCTTTTGGAAAAGCTCAGTTCTCTATATGAATATGAAACCCAGCAAACCATGGACGAAACCACCACTTGTATTCGTTTGGTTACTTCCTGGGCCACGCCGCAGGAAGCTGTTGAAACCTTTTTGGCGGATTTACAACAGCTCGGCACTCTTATATAAAAAATATTGCAAAGCAAAAGCCCGCCCGGTTTATCATTGCCGGGCGGGCTTTTGCGATGACAGCATATTTTTCTGAAAAGCCAGACGCTCCGTGCCATCCTCCAAAAAGATGCGGCCGCAATAGATAAAACCGCTTTTTTTCAAAAGGGACTGCATGGGCCAATTGTCCCGGTGGGTATCAATGCGGAGATTGCCGCAGCGCGCCAGACACCACTGCAGGCAAAATGCTCCGACACCTTTTCCCTGGCGCGCCACGCAAATGCGGTGCACGGTGCTGTAAGGAGCGTCATTGAGCCAGGCGCCATCGTAAATGTTTCGATATGTGGGATCTTCTCCCCCAATGAAAGAAAACACAGCCGCAATCTCTTGCTCATCGACACAAATATAGCTTTGCTTCCGAATAATTTCCTGGGCAATCAAATCCTTATCCGGATAGCCCATCGCCCATTGATTGGGATTACCATGTGCACACATAAAACGTCTTGCATCTTGATAAAGCACCATCACATCCTCAAGGCACTCCATAGGCGTCAAGTAAATCTCCATGACACAGTTCCCCTTTTCTGATCAAGCTGTTTTTTGTACATACTTCGCCTATCTTTATGTAAAACAATATCCCTTTACAGTTATTAAGCGGCAAAGTAATTTAGCTTTTCCACACTTTTCTCCAATACAAAATATCTAATGCAGCAATCAGCAGCGCCGTGCAGACACTGCCAACAAAAAAGGGCAGTCCTGCTGCCTCAAAAGGAAAAATCCGCGGCAACCACAAAATCGCAAACAGCAGCAGCACTCCCAAAAGGCACTGCCCTTTCTGCAGTCTTCTCTTTTTGAATAGTTCCAGAGAAGTAAACAACAGCAACACAATTCCTATAAGGGCAATCACCAGCCAGTAATAGGCTGCCAGCCCTGCATTTTGAGAAAAGAAGCCAGAAAATCCGCTGTAGCCGATATAAAGCAAAATGTAACCGGCTGACCGGCCCACACGCATTTTTGTATGATGCACACGTTTTTCCGCTTCATTCTGGACTTGTTTCACACCTTGAGGATCGATCAACTCTGCAAGGCTGATTTCAAACAGTGTCGCCAATTCCATCAATTTTTCTGCCGAAGGTTCGCTCTGTCCCGTTTCCCATTTTGAAACAGCCTGACGGCTGACGCCCAGCCGCTCCGCCACCGCTTCCTGGGATAACTTCAATTCCGTCCTTCTGCATCGGATGTTGTCACTCAACGCCATATATAAGCGCCTCCTTTCTATGCGCTGATTATATCCCAAGCGCCGGTTGCACACCACCAACTATTGCGCAACAAAAAGTTGCACTTTCTGAAATCGGTCTTTTTCTGCTTTTGCCAAAATCTGTCCTAACTATAGCACGCCGCAACAATTGACGCAAGGGATAGCCTGGTCTTCCTGCACATCCGCTTTTCTCCTTGACAATCGAACATATTTTCTATATATTACAAATAGAACATTTGTTTTGGAGCGTGCCGATATGGAACTTTTGGATAAATTAACAATTTTGGCAGACGCTGCCAAATATGACGCAGCCTGCACCTCCAGCGGAGTGAAACGCCGCTATCAAAAAGGCCGTGTCGGAAATACTGCTTCCACCATCAACGGATGCTGTCATAGTTTTTCCGCCGACGGCCGCTGCATTACGCTGCTGAAGGTTTTGATGACCAATTGTTGTATTTACGATTGCAAATACTGCATCAACCGCCGCAGCAACGACATTCGCCGCGCTACATTTACCCCGCGGGAGTTGGCAGAGCTGACCATCGGTTTTTTTCGCCGCAATTATATCGAGGGGCTCTTCCTCTCCTCCGGTGTTCTGAAAAATGCAGATTACACCACCGAACATATGATCGAAGCACTGTCCCTGCTGCGCAACGAATATCGTTTCAACGGATATATCCATGCCAAAACCATTCCTGGCACCGCCCCGGAGTTGATCCGCCAGTTGGGCCTGCTGGCAGACCGTCTGAGCGTCAATATTGAATTGCCCTCTTCTCAGGCGCTGAGCCGCCTCTGTCCTGAAAAAAGCAAACAGGCGATTTTCGCTCCGATGAAGCAAATTGCCCATTCGGTACAGGAAAACCGACATGATTTAATTCACTATCGCCACACCCCAAAATTCGCCCCTGCCGGGCAAAGCACCCAAATGATTATCGGCGCCACACCGGAGAGCGACCGTCACATTCTGCACCTAAGCCAGGGACTTTATCAGAAATACCGGCTCAAACGCGTTTTCTATTCCGCTTATATCCCGGTTGTGGAGCATACACTGCTTCCCTCCCGGGATACCAAACCGCCTCTTCTGCGGGAGCACCGCCTGTATCAAGCCGACTGGCTGCTCCGTTTCTATGGGTTCACTGCAGAGGAATTGCTGGATGATGCACACCCCAATTTCGACCCGAATCTCGATCCAAAATGCAGTTGGGCACTGCAGCACCTGGAGCAATTTCCCGTTGAGGTTTGCAGTGCCGACTACGAAATGCTCCTGCGCGTTCCCGGCATCGGCACCGTCAGCGCACGCCGCATTCTTTTCGTACGCCGAAACTGCCGGCTGACTTTTGAAATTTTAAAAAAACTTCGCATTGTGCTCAAACGCGCCCAATACTTTATCACCTGCAATGGAAAAATGGCGGAAGGGCTGCGTTTCAATGAAACCAGCCTGCGGCGCTCTCTTCTGGCCCTGGAAGCAAAAGAGCTGCCGGCGGAAAACGCCCAGCAGCTCAGTTTGTTCGATCATACTGAATAAAAAGGGACTTTGTTATGGCATGGACTGAACTTTGTTATGAATATGACGGCTCATTCAATGGCCTGCTCTGCTGCATTTTTGACAGCTATACCCGCAGGGAAACCCCTGTCTCCATTCGCACCGCAGAGCAAGGACAACTTTCTTTAAAGCCCGTGCACACAGTGGAAACCGTCGCTTCCCACGCAAAGAGAATCACCAAAAGCCTTCAAGCCCGCACACCCCGCGCCCTTCCTTTGATCCAGAAAGCCTATCTCACCTGTCTGCCGGATAAAGAATTGTACATTTATCGGCTGGTGCAAAAACTCTACCGCGAAGGGCCGTCATTCTTAAAAAATCCGACCGATCCGGTAGTCTATCCCCTGCACACTGCCGTCCGTCATCTGGCAGGAGAATTGGAAAAACTGCGCGGTTTCATCCGCTTTTCGGAATTTGATGGAATTTACGCCGCAGAAATCGAACCGAAAAACCGTGTGCTTCCTGCTTTGCGCAGTCATTTCTGCAGCCGGTTTGCCGACCAGCCGTTCCTGATTTACGATCGCACGCACCGGGAAATTTTACTCTATGCCAACGGTCGTTGGAAAATCTCGCCGCTGGATTCTTTCACCATGGCACGACCCGGAAAAACGGAGGCCGCATATCGAAAGCTTTGGAAAACTTTTTATGACACCATCGCCATTCGGGAACGCAACAATCCACGCTGTCAACGCACCCATTTGCCGCTGCGCTACCGCGCTGTTATGACGGAATTTCAAAATGAATCGTTTTTCCAAAGCAAAGAAGAAAGCGCTTCAGCCCCATCGGACATGCGCCATCTAATCGCCGGCACCGACCAATGAGCGCAGCTTTTGCAGCGCCCGTTTTTCCAGCCGGGACACCTGAACCTGAGAAAGCTTCACAACAGCGGCGCATTCCTGCTGAGTATAGGCGCGAAAATAGCGCAGAGCGATGATCATGCGCTCTTTCTCCGGCAGCATCTCAATCGCCTGACGCAGCTCCATTGCCTGCAGCATATGCTCCTCCGGCTCCTCTGTGCCAAGGATACTCTCAAGCGTAAGCCCCTCCGCCGTTTCCTGCTGAAGGGATTCGGGCACCGCAGTGGATAATTCCGCAGCGGCAATTTCCTCACTGCTCATCCCAGTTGCCTCTGTCAGTTCCGAAATGGTTGGTTCCCTCCCAAGCTGAGCACATAGCCGTGCGCGGGCCGTCCCCACTGCAGCGGATTGCTGCTTCAGGGTGCGCCCCACTTTAATCGCGCCGTCATCCCGCAGAAAGCGCCGGATTTCCCCGCTGATTTTAGGAACAGCATATGTAGAAAACTGCGTTCCAAACTGACTGTCAAACCCACGCACCGCTTTAAGGAAACCAAGGCATCCCAGCTGATACAGATCCTCCAATTCGACACCGCGGCCGCAGTAGCGGCGGACAATACTCCAAATCAAACCACTGTTCTGCACAATCAACTTTTCACAGGCATCATTGTCTCCATCACGCGCTTTTTCCAGAAGCCCGGCCATTTCCTCTGTCATAAAGAATCGCCGCCTCGCACGGCAATTTTCCGTTTCATAACCACTGTTGTTCCACGCCCAGGTACGGAACGCACCCGCAGGGCATCCATAAAGCTTTCCATAATTGTAAAACCCATGCCGCTGCGCTCTTCCCCGCCGGTGGTAAACATCGGTTCCCGTGCTTTCTCCACATCTGCAATACCAACGCCCCAGTCCTGGATACTCAGCTCCAGAACGTGATCGGCATACAGCCGTGCACGGATGCGGATTTTTCCAATCGAATCCGGATAGGCATGCACAATCGCGTTTGTCACTGCTTCGCTGACCGCCGTCTTAATATCACCGAGTTCCTCCAGCGTCGGATCCAACTGTGCTGCAAAACCTGCCACCGCCACCCGGGCAAATCCTTCATTACTGCTTTTGCTCAAAAAATCAATCTGCATCATATTTTCCGCTTTCATCCCTGTCGCTCCCCCTCTTCTATGGTAACCACGCGCCCAATGCTTGCCGCCTGCAAAACCCGCATAGCCTGCGGTGGTACACGGGTCACTTTCATGCTGCCGCCCAGATTCTGCATGCGTTTGAACAGGCGCAGAATCACAGCGATTCCGGAAGAATCCATAAATGTAATCCCAGAGAAGTCCAATTCCGTTCGCAATGGCAATGCTACATCCAAACACCTGTCAATTTCCAGCATCACCTCTTTTGCTGCATGATGATCCAGCTCTCCCTGCAATTCCAACACAAGGTTTCGCTGTGTTCGCTTTGCCGTTACTTTCATCACTTTCGCGCTCCTTTATTTCAGGGCATGTCCTTTTCTATCTAAAAAACGAGGATACTGCGCACTGCGCAGTATCCTCATTTTATCGCTTATAGACAGTATTTATTGTCGAAGCTGCACACGAAAACGTCAGCTTTTTCAGAAATCAGCCCTGCATCTGTGCCATGGATTCTTCCAGATTGGCAATGAGGGCACGATACTTCTCCGCCTGCTGGCGCTGACCTTCCACCACATTGGCCGGTGCTTTTGACACAAAACCTGCATTGCTCAGCTTGGCTTCGATGCGCGCAAGACCTTGTTCCGCTTTTGCTTTCTCTTTTTCCAAACGCTCCAATTCCTTCGCAATGTCCACAAGATCTGCAAGCGGCATGTAAATGGCAGCATTGGCTGTTGCCAGTGTAACCATTCCCTCTGTGCTTTCGGGGGCAGAAGCTGTTACCTTCAGCTCCGAAACAGAAGCCAGACGCTTGATAAAATGTGCGCCCTGAGTGTAAATATCCGGTGTCTCCGTCACCAGAATCATAGCAGCCTTGCGGGAGGGCGGCACATTCATTTCACTGCGGCGGCTGCGCACAGCATTGATTGCCGCCATCACAGCTTCCATAGCACTCTCTTCGGCAGCGAAATCAAATTCCGGTTTTGCTTCAGGCCACTGCGAAGTCATCAGGAAATCGCCCTGATGAGGCAGCGCCTGCCAGATCTCCTCGGTGATAAAAGGCATAAAAGGATGCAGCATGGCCAGCACCTGCTCCCAGACATAGCACAGCACCCGCTGGGCATTCTCTTTGCTCCGGGTATCCTCGCCGGTCAGACGGGTCTTGGTCAATTCGATATACCAGTCGCAGTAGGTATCCCAGATAAAATCATACACATTGGCAGAGGCCACGCCCAACTCATAGCTGTCGAGATTGGCCGTCACATCGCGAATCAGCTTGTTCAGGCGGCTGAGCACCCATTTATCCTCCAGTTCCAGCTCTTCCAGGGGCGGCAAGGTGCAGTCCTCTACGGTCAGATTCATCATCAGGAAACGGGATGCGTTCCAGATCTTGTTGGCAAAATTGCGCATGGCCTCGCACTTCTCCACATAAAAACGCATATCGTTTCCGGGACTGTTTCCGGTGACCAGATTGAAGCGCAGGGCATCGGCACCATACTGCTCCGCCATTTCCAGCGGATCGATGCCATTGCCCAAAGATTTGGACATTTTACGCCCCTTGTCATCGCGCACCAGGCCGTGGATCAGCACCGTATCAAAGGGGTATTTTTTCATATGCTCGCAGCCGGAGAAAATCATGCGGGCCACCCAGAAGAAAATGATGTCGTAACCAGTGACCAACACAGATGTGGGATAATAATACTCCAGCTCCGGCGTCTTGTCAGGCCAGCCCAGGGTGCTGAACGGCCACAGGGCGCTGGAGAACCAGGTGTCCAGCACGTCCTCGTCCCGCTTCAGCTTGCTGCAGCCGCACTTTTCGCACCGGGTGGGATCCTCCCGGCTGACGTTGATATGGCCGCACTCCTCACAATACCAGGCCGGAATCTGATGGCCCCACCACAGCTGACGGGAAATGCACCAGTCATGCACATTTTCCATCCAGTTGGTATAAATTTTAGAGAAGCGATCAGGAACGAACTTCACCTCGCCATCGTTTACCACCCGAAGGGCTTCTTTTGCCAACGGTTCCATGCGCACAAACCACTGGGCAGAAATCAACGGCTCCACATCGTTGTGGCAGCGGTAGCAAGTACCCACGTTGTGGCTGTAATCCTCAATCTTTTCAATGTAGCCTGCTTCCTGCAGATCCTCAATCACCTTTTTGCGGCACTCGTAGCGATCCATCCCCTCATAAGGGCCGCCGTTGGCGTTGATCTTACCGTTGTCATCGATCACGCGAATGGTTTCCAGATTGTGGCGCAATCCCACTTCAAAGTCGTTGGGATCGTGGGCCGGGGTCATCTTTACGCAGCCGGTACCAAAGTCCATTTCCACGTAATCGTCTGCCACAATGGGAATTTCACGGTTCATGATGGGCAGAATGCAGGTTTTTCCAATGAGATCCTGATAACGCTCATCGTTGGGATTGACCGCCACGCCGGTATCGCCCATCATCGTTTCCGGACGGGTCGTAGCCACTACCAGGTATCGATCGCTTCCCTTGATGGGATAGCGCAGGTGCCACAGATGGCCCGGCTTTTCGGTATATTCCACTTCCGCGTCGGACAGAGCCGTAACACAGTGGGGACACCAATTGATAATGCGGCTGCCCTTGTAGATCAGATCTTTTTCATAAAGGGACACAAACACCTCGCGCACTGCTTTGGAGCAGCCCTCGTCCATCGTGAAACGGGAACGGTCCCAATCGCAGGAAACGCCCATTTTCTTTTGCTGGGCCACAATGCGCCCGCCGTACTTCTCTTTCCACTGCCACACACGCTCGAGGAATTTTTCACGGCCCAGATCATAGCGGGTCTTGCCTTCGTTCACACGCAGATCTTCTTCCACCTTGATTTGCGTAGCAATGCCGGCATGGTCGCAGCCGGGTACCCACAAGGCGTTATAGCCCTGCATGCGTTTATAGCGGATCAGAATGTCCTGCAGCGTGCAGTCCAAGGCGTGGCCCATGTGCAGCTGTCCCGTCACATTGGGGGGCGGCATGACAATGGTGAACGGCTTCTTGCTTTTATCCGGCTCGGAATGGAAGCATTTTCCGTCCATCCACATTTGATAGATGCTGCTTTCCACAGCCTGAGGATCATAAACCTTTGGCAGTTCTTTTTTCATCATCGCAGTTTCTCCTTCTTATCCTGTTATTTTATCATACATCAAAATAAACCAGCGGTTGTTCAAATTTTTCTTTGAAAAGTGCACGCAGCTGCTCTGTCTCCCCTTCAGAGAGATCACTTTTGGCAATGACATAACCAATACGTGTTGTAACCAGCAAAACAAAAACCCGCCTGGCTTCATAAATACCATGGAACACATGATAGGGGTGCTCACAATGCTCCAGTGCATCGTCAATGATCACATTTTCCTTATCAAAGGTATAGCGTACCGTATCAATCTGCTTTGCCATGAGGCGCCCTGACATAAAACCGAGATACGCGTAATAAAAAAGTGCACGCACAGCAAAGAAAATGCCAGCTGCAATGCCGACAAGCCCTATCGCCATATTGCCGCCGATCGCCAACACCAGTATCCCTGCAGCAATCCCTAAGAATCCGAAAATACTATAAAAGATCCGTTGAGCCAGCACCCGGCGTTTGCGCACTGCCAAAGCCACTACATGGTGAAAATCTTTCATCAGCGCTTTATGCTTTTTGTAATCTGTCAAAATCGTCATAAGCTACTCCTGTTTTTGAGTCGGCAGTAAAAATCGCCCTGAGCCAAAGGCTCAGGGCGAACGCAACTGTCCGTGGTACCACCTGAATTCGGGAAATACCTCCCGCGCTTCATTTCCCTGTAACGGGAGAATCCCGCCAAAGCTTACTTCTTTCAGCTTTGAAACTCCAAGGCGACTTCTGCAGCGTTGCGGGCGGATTTTCACCTGCCATCCGCTCTCTTAACCGCACAAATCTGCATACTACTCCTTATCCACGCTGTTTTGGCAATAAATGAACAAGAAAAGTATATCCTGCCGCCGCCTGTTTGTCAAGAAAAATTGCAATTCGTCCTTTTTCAAAAGGCACTGTAATTTTACAGAAAATGGAAACTTCTCGTCATTTTAGTCAAGAAAATGCAGAACCGGTTAAAACCAGCTGAAGGGATTTAAGATTTCCAAAAAGAACATCCAAAATGTATTTTTAAAATTTTTCTTTCTTTGCTGCTTTTGCGAAAATACAGCCTTCATGAATGCAATCAGCAGGCAGAGAAGGAAATACAAAACAAATACCAACAAAATAATGAAAACTATGTTATTCGGCACGCTATTGCCCCTTTCCTGCAAATATAGAGATAATGCTCATTACACAGAACTGTATCCATTTAATGTCTTTATAGTACAACACCCGCATGCTTTTTACAAGGTCATACCCATTTCAAAATGTGTTTTCACCGCCCGCAGCATGTGATTGTTTACCAGCACTCATCATCTGTTGTACCTGCTAACATTCGATAAATAATAAAATCGCTTTTTTCATTTTACGATAAAAAGAGCGCATGGATTCTTCCATGCGCTCTTTCTTCTCATTTTTCCAGCTTGCGGTCATAATAGGAAGTATGCAGCAACGCCTCAGAAACAGGGCTGAGCGGTTCTTTGTAAAATTCGCGGTAAATCGCCTGAATTTCCGGGTTGTCACAGGAATTGCGCAGCGTCATTCGTTCATCCTCAGAATACAGGCTGGCAATGCGCTTCATGCGAATGGCGTCCGTTACCGGGATCGAATGGCACTGAGGTTGTCCTGCACCGCTGATACAGCCGCCGGGACAAGTCATCACTTCCACAAAGTGATATTTGGAAATATCGCCTTGCAGGAATTTGTTTGCATTTTCCGTGCCATAAACCACCGCAAGGTTTAAAGTCAATCCTGCCACATCAATGCTGGCTTCCTTGACACCGGCCATGCCACGCACAGGGGCATATTTCAAAAGCGTCTCCGGCGGTTTCTGATGCGTCAGCACTTCATAGGCATAGCGCAGAGCAGCTTCCATCACGCCGCCGGTATTGCCGAAAATCACACCGGCACCGCTGCCCTTACCCAAAATATCGTCAAAGGGCATGTCAGGCAGCGTATTGAAATCAATATTCTCTTCCATGAGCCACTGTGCCAGCTCTTTGCTGGTAATGCAATAATCCGTATCCCGGATTTCAGGGCGCTTTAACAAGCGGCCCGCTGCATTGAACTCCGGCCGGCGGATCTCCGCTTTTTTCGCCGTGCAGGGTGTGACCACTACATTGACAATGCGGGAAGGATCCAGATGCTTCTTTGCCGCAAAATAAGTCTTGATCGTGGGCCCCTGCATCCCAATCGGGCTTTTTGCCGAAGAAATGTTCGGAATATACTCGGGATGGAAGGTCTCCACATATTTGACCCACGCCGGGCAGCAGCTGGTAAACTGCGGCAGCGGCGCGCTTCCAGTGGTGATGCGGCGGATCAACTCAGAGCCTTCCTCCAAAATGGTCAGATCCGCTGCAAATGTCACATCAAATACATAATCTGCACCCAAAGCTTTCAGCGCCGAAACCATTTTCCCTTCCACATAGCGGCCGGGCTGATCGGAAAAGGCATCGCCCAAACCGACGCGCACCGAGGGAGATGTAGAAAAGATAACGATTTTATCGGGATCGCGAATGGCATCTTTCACAGCCTGGCATTCGTTGCGTACTGTGATTGCTTCTTCAGGGCAGTTGGCGCTGCACTGTCCGCAGTTGATACAGATTGCCGTATCATGATTTTTCGCCAAATCATAGTGCAGCTGCACGCCGATTTCTTCCTGGCAGACCGCCAAGCAATGTCCGCACTGGGCGCACAAATCATTGTTTTTTACAATGGCGGGATTGTCTGCCTCGACCGGAACGCAGCAATCGAGATGTTGAAACTTGCTCATAAGCTGCTCCTTTCCGCTCAAATGCCAAGAGCCTTGCGCTTCTCAAGGATCACCTGTTCCAGAGCATCTGCCGAAGAGGACACATCCGTGTCAACGATCAGCTTACCGCCCGTCATATTAGGCAGCTGATTGGTCAGCACATCCAGGATCACCGGGCTGCCCGTGACGAAGGGCGGCAAGCCCAAATGCACGGTGAAGCCCAAAGCCAGGCCAAAGCAGCCATCTGCCAAGGCCTGCTCCTCCAGCCACTGCGGCGCAGACAGCACCAGCGGCAGCTGCGGCAGGTCAACACCCAGCAGTTCTGCGATTTCGCCGGCCAGCAGATCCAATCGACCAATCGCCAGGCAAGGTCCAAAATTCAGCACCGGCGGAATGCCCAGCTGCTGACATACAGCCTTCAAATTGGGGCCTGCCAGCTCCGCAGCTTCCGGAGACATCAGGCCGCAGTTTTCCAGGCCGCCGCAGGTACAGCCGGCAGCCAGCACAATAATATCTTTTGCAATCAGCTGTTTCGTGAGTTCCACGGTGAAAACATCATGGCCTTTGGCGCGCAGATTCGAACAGCCAACCACAGCGGCAACACCTTTGATTTTTCCCTGCACGATCAAATCAATCAGCGGACGATAGCTGCCGCCCAGGAAGGAACGCAGTGTTTCCTCCGTCACGCCGGTGATGGCGTTGGGATAACCATGCTGCGCCATGGGGTTTACGCGGCCCGCGCCGCTCTTGCCCACTTCCAGCAGCACCTGCGTCAGGGCAGCTTTCAGCGTCGGGTCACTGACGCGCTCCAGCGCCTTTGAGCAATTGGCTGCATTGAATGTACCATTCTTGCGCCCTGCATAAGACTGGACTGCCTGATCAATGATATATTCGCTGATTTCCTTTTTCTTTGCAAAATCATACGGCAGATACTCTGCATTCTTCTTCTTTGCCACATCATCCAGGCAAATCTGCGGAATTTGCAGCGCATCACAAATCGGCTCAATACCGGGAATCGTGCAGTTGAATTCCGACAGCACCAGATCAATGCAGCCTGTGCTCAGCACCGCTTCACTGGTATAGTTATTGCCGGCGTGACCGCAGAATGCTTCTGTGCAGGCATCTTTGCGCACCTGGAAGTCCTGGCCAACACAGGTGCAGCCCACAATGCGGATTGCCTTCGCACCAACAGCCTGCGCCTTTTCCCGTGCAGAAGGAGAAACCAATGCCTCCTGCAAATTGTTAAAGAGCGCCTGCTGATGGCCTGTAATCATGATATTGATGCATTCCGGATCAATCACCCGCAAGCCCACAGGATCAAAGCCAATCTTCGATTCGCCCAGCAGAACATCGTTGATCAAATTGGTAAGCACCAAACCGTAAATACCTGTAGAGATACCAAGGCGCAGGCAGTGCAACAGCATGTTGACCGGATCGGAGTTGAGGTTTGTGGAGGTCTTAACCACCGCATTGAATACTTCATCCTTAGCACCGCCTGGCAAAATTCCCAGCGCTTTCCACTTCTCCACCCGCATGGGGTAGCCAACCTTTTCGACGAGCTTCATTTTCTCTTCGATCGGCTTATGTAAATCGGCCAGGACGGCATCTGCCACCTGTCCGGCACGATCCCAATCCGTAAATCCGGTGATCCCGAACAGCTTGGACAGCCGATCCAATGCGTTGATTCCCTTCAACGGCTCCTTTTTTGCCGCCGTCTTTTTCAGCTGCTTTGCTGCATTTTCCACCACATGGATATAGCAGCCTGAACCTGCCGCCACCGAACGCAGGAAATTGCGCGCAGCAATGGTGTCGGCATCGGCGCCGCAGACGCCTCTGGGCCGCGCCTTGGAAATCCGGCAGGGGCCATTCGAGCACAGCCGGCAGCACACACCCTGCGCTCCATAGCCGCACTTATTCTCCTGTGTGATCATCCGGTTGTGGGACACTTCCATGGATAGCCCTTTCAAATAATTTTCCAATGGCTGGTCCGCACTGGCGCACATCTTTCTTTCATCCATTTTCCAAGTTCCCCTTTCTATTTCAGTCTGCCGCCCAAAGCCGGGTTCTCCCTTCCCAAAATCTGCTTTAAAGCGACAAAAGCCCAAAACCTGTAAAAATTTTTGGGCCTCAATGCCGTTTGAACGACCGATATACGCCGTTGCATACCGGCTGCTATTCTGATTTTGAAGTAAAATTTTCTGCCTGTTTATGATCGAATCATATCAACTTCACCAAAATTTGTCAACAGATTCCAACAAGTTTCTCTCATTCTGCCAGCAATTTATACAGTTGCAACAAAAGAATCTGCAAGATTTTGTTCTTTCAGTTCCGCTTCACCACGGGCGCAATTTTCCAAGCTTCTTCTGTATAACCACGCTCATGGCACGGAACGCACCAATATGTGCTTTACAGACGCGCATCGATTACAGCTTTATAATCTCCAATCGAACGTGCGCCTACCAAACGATCCACTTCTTTCCCGTTTTCAAAGACCACCACAGTGGGAATGCTCATCACGCCAAACTGCGCCGCTAAGGCATTTTGCTCATCCACATTCACCTTGCCCACATTGGCTCGGCCTGCATATTCTTCCGCCAACTGTTCAATAACAGGCCCTACCATGCGGCAAGGACCGCACCAACTTGCCCAGAAGTCCACCAAGGCAACCTTCTTCTCTGTTAAAAAGCTTTCAAAATCTGCACCGGTCAAATGCTTTACTGTTTCGTTTTCCATTTTTTGTTCCTCCTTATATCAGTTTTCAGTCTTTTCCTATAATATAAATATATCCAATGAAATTTCAACCTATTGTTTCCATCGAAACCAACTTTTTTTATTTTGACTGCAATGCCACAAATTATACTTGCTGATCCAGCCATGCTACTGCAGCAAGAGCGGCAACCTGCCCTTCTCCTGCCGCTTTTGCAATTTGATACGGTTTTCCAGTGCAGTCTCCCGCAGCATATACCCCCGGCAGATTGGTTGCCATACTCCGGTCCACTTTGATATGGCTATCCTGCAGTGCCAAATCTTCTATCAAATCCATCGGTGAAACAGACGCGCGCAGCAAAAAAACTCCGTCACATAATACTTTTTGCCCATCAATCAGCACATATTCTACTTTGGAGCCGCCGTGAATCTCCAAATGCTTCATCTGAATGAACGGAATGGTATCCTTCAAAGCGCCGCTTCCGGTACGGCGGGAAAGATAAACAACCACGCAGCCAATTTCTTTTAAATAGTTTGCTTCCCGCTCTGCTGCGTCTGTCTCTCCATACACAACCACACGTTTTTGCCGATACAGCATTCCGTCACATGTGGCACAATAACTGACACCACGTCCCAGCAGCTCGCTTTCTCCTGCAAATTTTCCACTGCGAATAATTCCGCTGGCTAAAATCAACGTCCTTGCTTCCACCAGCGTATCTTCCGCACTCAGTCCCCAAGACGCCCCCATATGAAGTGCCGAAATCAATCGTTTTGTGATAAATTCAGTCCCCATCTTTTCTGCATGCAGATGCAGCCGCTCCAAAAGCTCCTGACCGGAGACATCGGGCAATCCGGGATAATTCGGCACATGAGCTGCGCGAAACAGCGCATTTTCCCGCCAATCATTGGAAATCACCACTACGGTTTTATTGCGTGCACGTGCATTCACTGCAGCAGACAGCCCAGCCGGGCCTCCACCCAGAACAGCTATATCATACATGCGCCCATCTCCTTTGTCTGTTGCATATGCATTACAGCTTGCCTTCTTCCTTCATTATACACGAATTTCCAAATATTTCTACCTAAAAGTAGAAATCCTTTCTTCAGCTTAAACGCAGAATTTCCTTTTTCAATTTGGAAATAATTTTTTTCTCCAGCCGCGAGATATAAGATTGGGAAATGCCCAGCCGGTCAGCACATTCCTTTTGCGTTTGTTCCCGCGCTCCATCCAGCCCAAAACGCATGGTAATAATTTCCCGCTCCCTTGCCGTCAGCTTTTCAATTGCCTGGTGAAGCAGCTTGCGATCCACATCTTCTTCAATAGGCCGCATGACAATGTCGCTTTCTGTCCCTAAAATATCGGAAAGCAGCAACTCATTGCCGTCCCAGTCTGTATTAAGGGGCTCATCAAAGGATACCTCTGCTTTTTGCCCGGCATTTTTACGCAGATACATCAAAATTTCATTTTCAATACAACGGGAACAATAGGTTGCCAATTTGATGTTTTTGTCACTGCAAAAGGTATTAACCCCTTTAATCAGGCCGATGGTTCCGATGGATATCAAATCTTCAATATTGATTCCTGTATTTTCAAAGCGCCGGGCAATATACACCACCAGTCGGAGATTCCGCTCAATTAAAGTGCTTTTCACCTGTTCATCTCCGGCATCTAATCGGCGCAGAAGCCCCGCTTCTTCCTCTTTCGGCAGCGGCGGCGGCAGCGGGTCCGCCCCACCGATATACATAATTTTCCCCGGCCGAGTACTTTTCAGCTTTCGGCGCAGGCATTGCCACCATGCACAAAAATGTTTCCACACTTTTTTTACCTGACGGGTCCGCCCCATAAGGCATCAAACTCCTTTCTTTCCGAAACCGGCGTCGGCGAGAGCGCCACCGTCAGCTTTTCCCTTTGATAAATCCCGATTTTTGCATGGCAGGCAGTGCAAGCCAGCAGCATACCAGACGCTGTTCCGACGCTGCGATACGGCAGAAGCCGAAGCGCCGGCTTTTCCTGTATCTTTTCCAACGCAGCCATGGTCTGTGCTGGTTTTCCTAAATATGAATTCGTTAAATACGGGCGCACGTCCTCCGGCCAAACCGGCAGCAGCACAGCCCCTTCTACCACCAGAACCGGCGCTCCCGTGATGTCATCACACAAGGTATTTCCGCTGTCCAGCAGTGTGCGAAGCGTTACTTCCTGCCCGGCAATTTCACAGGACACTTTTATAATCCCACCTTCCATCCTGTGGCGCAGACTTCCGCGAAAAAAACAATACAGCAGTGCAAAACAAAGCACTGTCCCCGCCGCAAGATGGCTAAAACGCACCGGGAGAAGATAAACTCCACCATATATGAGTTGTGTTTCACAAAGCAGGCTGCAGGCAAATACCAGACCTGCCAATCCGCAGGAGAGTCCGCAAAAAGCGAAAAACAACTTACCAAAATAATGCTTTCCATAAGAAAAAAAAACCATAGCCATCCCTGCCAACAACTTGACAGGCACCCAGGCAAGCACTGCACCAAATGGGAAAAAAACTGCAACAGCATAAATGCCACCCAGCAGCGCCGCCAGCAGCAGGCGGAAGATTTTTCGTTCTACGCCGGCCAGATAGCCCGTAAAATACAGCAGCAGGCCATCTATCAGGCTATTTAGCAGAAAAACACAGTCTATGTAAACTACCATACCCCATCACCGTCTCCCAGTATAGCGGTCTGTCCGATGAAAAAAGGTCGCAAAAAAGGGACGGCAAAACCGTCCCTTTACAAAAGTATTTTTCTTTAATTCTGTAAAATCTCCTGCAGCGCGCCAAGCAATGCCTCCATTTCATCATCCGTGCCAATAGTGATCCGCAAAAACTGGTCAATACCGGGCTTATCAAAATACCGCACCAGAATTTTCCTCTGCCGCAAAGCTGTAAACAACGCTGCCGCAGAGCGCTGCGGATGGCTCGCAAACACAAAATTGGCCTTTGAGGGGAGCACAGTAAACCCCAATGCCTTCAGCCCATCTGCCGTCCGCTCCCGAGTTTCCATAATTCTGTTTCGCGTTTGTTCAAAATAGGTACAGTCTTTGATCGCCGCAATGGCTCCCGCCTGTGCCAAACGATCTACCGTGTATGAATTAAAAGAATTTTTGACTGCATCCAGCGCCTGTATCAGGGACGCCTGTCCCAGGGCAAACCCAATGCGCAGCCCTGCAAGGGACCGCGACTTGGAAAAGGTCTGCACCACAAGCAGATTCGGATAGCGGGCAACAAGTCCGGCCGCGCTTTCCGCTCCGAAATCCACATAAGCCTCATCCACAATTACAAGTTTTTCCGGATGCTCTGCCACCAGAGATTCCACCTGGACAAGCGGCAGCGCCATGCCCGTGGGAGCATTGGGATTTGCAAAGATGATTCCTTTATATGCACCGTCAAAAGCGTGTACATTCAGTGTATAATCTTCCCGCAGCGGCACTGCATCGTAGGGGATGGCAAACAAATCTGCATAAACCGGGTAAAAACTATAGCTGATCGCAGGAAATGCAATCCGATCCTCCGGTGAAAAAAAGGCCAGAAATGCCATAGCCAGCACCTCATCGGATCCATTTCCCACAAAAATCTGCTGCGGAGCAAGCCCATAATATTCCGCAATGGCACCGCGCAGCGCATCACACTCCGGCTCCGGATACAGCCGCAGCTGTGTCCCCGCTGCGGCGGTAATGGCTGCAAGTACCGCCGGAGACGGCGGATATGGGTTTTCATTGGTATTCAATTTAATATAAGCGCCGTCTTTTGGCTGCTCCCCAGGCACATAAGGAACAATATGCTGCAATCGTTTGCTCCAATAAGGATTCATCAGTTCTGCGCTCCTTCCAAAACGCGTTTAATACTTTTTTCCGCTTTGCTGCGCGGCAGCATAATCTCTCGGCCGCAACCCTCACAGCGCCATTTGATATCCATACCAACGCGAGTAATAATAAATGTTTTGCACCCACATGGATGTTGTTTTTTCAGCTCCACGCGATCATTCAAATGTAACTCCATTTTTCTCAAATCCCTCGCTTTGTCAATTTTGCGGATAAAACGCATATAGTGAACTATAAATATGTGCCCATATGAGGCAGACAGGATGATCGACTTGTTATTGAATCGCTCTTATCTTCCAGAAGGGATGAACCAAAGCTACCAGGAGCATGCACAGGCACTGCTGTCCCTGAACGATATGAAAAAATACATCCGGGAGCACACACCGCTGGAACTTCACATTGACCGCTGTGACAGCCGTCACAATCTTCATGGCACTTTAAGCGGATTCCATGCTGTAATCCCACGGGAGGAAGTAATCTGTGATGCCGTCAGCGGTGCAGACAAAGAGATTGCTGTGCTTTCTCTTGTGGGAAAACCAGTTTGCTGCGAAATACTGAACCTATCACTGGATGAAAACGGAAAAACCATCGTGCATCTATCCCGAAAGCGCGTGCAGACCGCAGCATTGGAATATTTGTTAGAAAATTTGCAGGAAAATGACATTATTCCCGCCGTCATCACATCCATGTCACCGATTGGCGTTTTTGCCGACATCGGCTGCGGCATTATCGCCCTGCTTCCCATCCGTCAAATCTCTGTTTCCAGAATCGAACACCCAAAAGAACGCTTTTCCCCACATCAGCAAATTTATGTGCTCGTGCAAAAAATCGATCGGGATCAAAAACGGTTCCTGCTTTCCCACAAAGAGCTGCTCGGTACCTGGCGAGAGAACGCAAATCGCTTTCAGGAAGGAGAAACTGTCACCGGTGTGGTACGTGGTGTGAAAAGTTATGGCGTTTTTATTGAGCTGACACCAAATTTGACCGGCCTGACCGAACCGGACGAAACCCTATGCAACGGTGAGCGTGTTTCTGTGCTGATCAAATCCATTCTCCCGGAAAAGCATAAAATTAAACTCCATGTAGTGGGAAAACTGCCCCCTTCTTCCAATGACACACCGCTGCAATACCAAATCTGCAGTGGAAATCTGGAAAACTGGCATTATCTCGACGTATAACTGCGCAAGTTCAATAGGGCTTTTTGATCTGCTCCCAATATTTTTTTGCTGCCTGTTCCGTTTTATTTTCCCCATATTCATAATAGTGCGTGCCAACCAGCTCATCCGGCAAGTACTGCTGCTGGACATAATGATGCGGATAATTGTGGGGATATCGATACTGCGGAGCACGCTCCGCTCCGGTGGAATCAGCATGCACATTTTTCAAATGACGTGGAATATCTCCGCTGCGGCCCCGTCTGACATCTTCCATTGCAGCAATGATCGCATTGTGCGCCGAATTGGATTTCGGCGCCGTTGCCATCAGCACCGCAGCTTCTGCCAACGGAAGGCGTGCCTCCGGCAGCCCAATCTGCAAAGCTGTATCCACACAGGCCTTAACAATGGCAATGGCCTGGGGATATGCAAGGCCCACATCTTCTGCCGCAATGACGAGGAGCCGCCGGCAGGGGGAAAGCAAATCTCCCGCTTCCAGCAGCCGTGCCAGATAATACACCGCTGCATCGGGATCAGACCCGCGGATTGACTTCTGCAGAGCAGAAAGCAGATCATAATGGTCATCTCCATCCCTGTCATAACGCATAGCGCTGCGCTGGGACACCTGCGCCACATCCTCTTCCCGTATGGTCAGCAGGCCTGCTTCCGGAACTCCGGCACGGCACAACAATTCCACGGCGGAAACTGCTTTGCGCACATCCCCTCCGCAGGAGGCAGCAATACTGTCCAAAATTGCATCGCTGTATTGCAGGGATACCTGCAGGCGCTCGCCCATTATCTGAAATGCCCGCTTCACCGCAGGGCGCATTTCCTCTGCCTGCACCGGCTTGAATTCAAACACCGTGCTGCGGCTGAGCAAGGCAGAATATACATAAAAATACGGGTTTTCCGTAGTGGATGCAATCAGGGTAAGCGAACCATTCTCCATAAATTCCAGCAGCGTCTGCTGCTGCTTTTTATTGAAATATTGAATCTCATCCAGATACAGCAGGATACCGCCCGGCGCCAGTATGGTACCGACATTGGCCAAAATCTCCTTAATATCTGCAATTGATGCTGTGGTTGCATTGAGCTTATAGAGCTGTTTCTGCGTTTTTGACGCAATCAGATTGGCAATGGTCGTCTTCCCTGTACCGGGTGGGCCATAAAAAATCATATTAGCGGCCGTGCCGCTTTCGATAATGCGGCGCAGCAACCCGTTTTTCCCCAGTAAATGCTTTTGACCGACTACATCATCCAAGTTTTTCGGCCGGATCTCGTCAGCCAATGGACGTTCCATATCGCTTATAGCCCCCCCTTTTACAATTATAGGTTATTGTATCACACTTTTTTTCTCTTTGCACCTCCTTTTCCTCTCGCAATTTGTCGCATTTTGTAGTATGCTAAGAGAAATTGTGTAATGAAAGGAGGGGATCCTGCCCCGTGAAACGAAAAAGCACCGTTCTGCGGATTATTGAAGCCCTGAAAACACTGTATCCCGATGCTGTATGCTCCCTGATCTATCAAAAAGATTATGAACTTTTGTTTGCCACCCGTTTATCAGCCCAATGCACGGATGCCAGAGTAAATCAGGTCACGCCGGTCCTTTTTGCAGCCTTTCCGACTCTGGAAGCCTTTGCAGCTGCGACGCCGGAAGAAGTGGGCTCCATCATCCGCTCCTGCGGTCTTTATCAAACCAAGGCCCGTGACTTGGTGGCCTGCGCCAAAATGCTGCTGGAGCAGTACAATGGAAAAGTGCCCGACACGATGGAAGCATTGACTTCTTTGCCAGGTGTGGGCCGCAAAACCGCCAATCTCATTTTAGGTGACATTTTTCATAAACCGGCCATCGTTGCTGACACACACTGTATCCGCATTACCGGCCGCTTGGGACTGACGGACGGCACCAAGGACCCGCTGCAAGTGGAAAAACAGCTGCGCGCCGTCATCCCGCCGGAAGAGGGGTCTGATTTCTGTCATCGTTTGGTTTTGCACGGCAGGGCCGTCTGCATGGCCCGCTCCCCGGCATGCGCAGATTGTCTTTTGAAAAAAGACTGTGATTATGCCAAGGCACAACACATTTGATAAAACGGCAGCCTGCCGGCGTCAGGCTGCCGTTCTTTTTTCATCAGGTGCTGAAAACAGCGCACATTTCCCTTCGATTTTTCATATACTGCATTAGACTTGATCAAAACGAAGGGGCTGATGAATTTGGAACTTCAGGAACAAATCAAAAAAATTCAGCAGAACAAAGCACTGGCCGCACAGCTGATGCGCTCCGCAGACGGGCAAAAGCTGCTCGCTATGCTGACCAGGGACGGCGGTGCACAGCTGAAAAATGCTGCCAATGCAGCATCCAAAGGAAACACCGCCGATATGGTACGCATGATCGCACAAATTATGAAATCCGAAGAGGGCTCAAAAATCGTGCACCGCATTAACGAGCAAATCAAATAAGCAAGTTTGCTGCCGCAGGCATAAAGGGGGATTGCGACTATGGCGGATTTTGAAGAAAAACTCAATGCAATTTTATCTTCTCCGGAAAGCATGCAGCAGGTAGCAAAACTGGCGCAGATACTTTCCAGCCAAAGTGAGGATACTGTGGTCCCTCCCTCTTCTTCTGCAGACGCACCGTCAGAAACCACCAGCCAGGATTTGTCCGGCATCTCTTCGCTGCTCGGCAGCATTGATTTAAACACCGTTTCCAGATTTCTGCCGCTGCTGCAGGAGCTGAATCACAATCAAAATGACGAGCGCGCACAATTACTTCATGCATTGAAGCCTTTTTTAAAACCAGAGCGCCGGGAAAAAGTGGATACTGCCCTGCGGCTGGCACATTTGCTGCATGTGGGGAAAACATTTTTCAAGGGATTCGGTGAATCGCATGTATAATCGTTATATCCGGGATCAACAGGGCGCTTTCACCCGGATACAGGAAGATACACCAGAAGACTTTCCCCCAGTCTGCGGCCCTCCTCCGCCGCCCGGCGATGTATCTTCGGCAGGTGATGCGCATTTCCTGCGCCGTTTACTCCGCAAACTGGGTATGGAACATGTGGATACCGGCGATTTATTGCTGCTGCTCATTCTCTTTTTATTATTCAGCGAGGGCGAAGAAAAAGATGAAGAACTGTTGATTGCACTGGGATTGCTTTTGATTCTATAAATATCAGCCATGATCTTTTTTTCTTTCATTCTAAACCGTTCCCCATCGAATTAGATCTCCGGCGAGGCCGGTTCAATTTGCCAAAAACCCGTCCGCCTTGATAAGACGGACGGGTTTTTGATATTGATCAGCAGCGCTGTTTTTCAGCGTTCCTCCAACGGCTTATACGGACGTTCTTCTTCAATGACACTCTTATATGCCGGGCGAATAATTTTATCCATATTCACTAGTTCTTCCAAGCGATGCGCACTCCATCCGACGATGCGCGCAATGGCAAAAATCGGTGTGTACAGTTCCACCGGAATTCCCAGCATACTGTATACAAAACCGCTGTAAAAATCCACATTGACGCACACACCTTTATAAATTTTACGGCGCTGTGCAATCATCTCCGGTGCCATGCGTTCAATACTGGAATAGAGGGCAAAATCATCCATCCGTCCCTTCTCTTCCGCCAGTTTTTTGACAAAAGCCTTAAATACTTTGGCACGCGGATCGGACAAGGAATATACCGCGTGTCCAACGCCATAAATCAGTCCCTTATGATCAAATGCCTCGCCTGCAAGTACCCGCTCCAGATACGCGCGCACCTGCTCTTCATCCGATGTATCGGAAACATGCTCTTTCAAATCAGCAATCATTTCCATTACTTTAATGTTCGCGCCGCCGTGTTTCGGTCCTTTTAAGGAAGAAAGCGCTGAAGCCATAACGGAATATGTATCGGATCCTGAAGACGTTACCACTCGAGTGGTAAAAGTGGAGTTATTGCCGCCGCCATGCTCCATATGCAGAATCAAAGCGATATCCAGCACACGCGCCTCAGTCTCGGTGTACTGGCAATTGGGCCGCAGCATCCGCAGCAAATTCTCAGCCGTCGAGAGTTTCGGATCCGGCCGATGGATATACAAAGATCCGTCACAGATATAGTGGTTATAGGCCTGATATCCATAAATGGCCAGCATAGGAAATGCACTGATCAATTCCAGGCTCTGGCGCAGCACATTCGGCACAGAAATATCCATCACCAGCGGGTCATACGATGCCAGTGTCAGCACACTTTTGGCCATGGAATTCATTAAATCTTTGCTGGCCGCCTGCATAATGACATCCCGGGTAAACTCCTCTGGCAAACGGCGCCCATCACACAAAATTTTCAAAAACTCATCCAGCTGTGTTTCCGACGGCAACTCCCCAAACAGCAGGAGATAGGCTACTTCTTCAAAGGCAAAGCGTTTATTGCGTCCGCTGTTCTGCGCCAAATCAATCACATTGTACCCACGGTAAAGCAGTCTGCCTTCGCAATAAGTTTCCTCGCCGTCGACTATTCGGCGGCCTTCCACACGGGAAATATTGGTGATTCCCGTTATCACGCCATGGCCCTTTTTATCGCGCAGGCCGCGAAAGACATGATGCTGATTAAACAGCGCATCATCAATCGTATCATTTTCGTAGCACAAGGCGCTGTAGCGCCGGGCATATTCCACAATTGCATTTGTTTCGCTCTTTTCCATGAAGCCCCTCCTGTCCCTGAATTTAGGCCTAAAAATTGGTTATTAAATTTTATTTTAATATACGAAACAAATTACGTCAACTATTTTAATGAGATTTTGCCTAAAATATCCTGTTTTACCCACCGCATTTATGGAAAAATGTCCAATTTTCATCACGCATTGGTATCAACAGATGATGGTTCCTTTGCATACAAGAGCTGTTTGCTGCGAAAACGAAACACTGTGAAGGTAACGATACCCGCTGTGATATCTGCAATCGGCTCCGCCAAAAACAGCCCCCAAACACCGAGCCCGAACAGATGCGGCAAAATCAATGCCAAGGGCCAAATCAGGAACATTTTGCGCAGGCAGGCCAAGAACATGGAAATTTTTGCCTGCCCCAGAGCCAGGAACGTATTTTGGCAGGCACTCTGTGCTCCCATAGCAGCCATGCCGATAATATACACCCGCAGCGGCAGGATGCCCAGCGCATGCAGCTGTGCATCACTGGAGAAAATATGCAGCACTGCGCCAGGAAACACTTCTATAAAGCCCACTACGCCCACAGCAAATATCATGTCCACAAGCAGCAACAGCCGGAATGTCTGTCTGGCACGATCCATCTGCCCGGCTCCATAATTATAGCTGATAATCGGCGATGCCCCTTGGGCAAACCCATTCAGCGGCATCCAGACAATCTGAATCAGCGAAAACAGAATGCTTTGCAGTGCTACATACAAATCTCCGTATTGAGCAATGCTGATATTATAGGTCAACTGCACAACACATTCTGTAATCCCCATGGTAAATGGTGACAGCCCCAAAGACAAAATGGAAAGAACCAGACTTCCTTTCAAGCGAAACCATTTCTTCCTAATATGGATATAGCCATGTTTCCCCGTCAAAAACAGCAAAATCATCAGCGCAGAAGCACCCTGAGATATGACAGTTGCCCAGGCCGCGCCTACCACGCCCATATCAAATCCATAAATGAAGATAGGATCCAAAACAAGATTCAGCACCGCCCCCAGGCATGTGGCCGCCATGCTGGTTTTTGCGTAGCCCTGATTGGTGATAAATGCATTGAGCCCCATGGCAACCATGACGAAAAAGGTGCCCACCAAATAAATACGCATATATGCGGATGCATAGGGCAACGTTTCCGCGCTGGCGCCGAAAAGCATCAAAATCGGGTCACAGAACGCTTGGAAAAAAAGAAACAGCACAATAGATACACCAATCAGCATGCAGGTACAGTTTCCCAAAATTTCCTCTGCCTTTTCATACCGCCCTTCCCCCATGGCAATTGCAGCTCTTGGTGCGCCGCCCATGCCGATCAGCTGGGCAAAAGCAGAAACAATCATGGTAATGGGCAGCACAATACCGAGTCCCGCCAGAGCCATGGGACCGGTGCCCGCAATATGCCCCACGAACGCCCGGTCCACCATATTGTAAAGCAAATTGACCAACTGCGCCAATACCGTCGGCAATGCCATGCGGAACAGCAGATTTGGAATTGGGTCTGTTCCCAGTTTATTTTTTTTGATTACAGTTTCATTCATCACTCACACGCTCTTTTATGTTCCGATTTTTACAAAAGGTAAAACGGCAGCCGGCGCTGCCGTTTTATATTATAAACTATTTATTCTATGCTGCTCAATGCTGTGCAACTGTTACAAGATAAAATCGTTACTCCGATTCTGCATACACATTGGTTCCATCCGGAAGGGTAAAAATATCTTTACCAAATTCTCCTACATTGACACTCAACCCTTCCATACGGTAGATGGTCTCTCCATTCTGCAAGCGCTGAGCCGCAACCAGCAGTCCGTTGTCCACCGCAACCCAGTAGCGTTCAGAATAGCCATCCGCATCTTCTGCTGTGGCCGCATAAATGCAGTCCACTTCCTGATAGGTCTCATAATCCGCTGCAATAATTTCTGCCGGATCGACAGCCAGCAGATCCTCATAGGTGGGAATCCACAATTCGTCATCTTCAGAAAACGCTCCTGTTGCTGCAGTATAAACATCACTTTCATTGTTATACCAAATATAGGTTTTCTCCTCAGTACGAATGATATGCCGCACCTGTCCTCCCGGCAATGCAGCATCCATGCGGGCGCAAGTTCCGCTGACATAGGTATCGATTACCGTAGAGCCATCACCACCGCTCCAAAACGTGGTTATGGTTACGGTGCGCGTATAGGCATCCGGTCGGGTCAATGTGGCAATCACATTCTGTACGGTAGCCGGTGTCACTTCTACTTTGGAAACAATGCTTTCGTTCTCATTTTCTTCCTCGGGCGTGAGGACATCCGACGCATCACTTTCTCCCGGAAGAACAATCTGCGTCTGATTCTGCCGCAGAGACGCATAAGCAATCAGAATAAATACGGTCAACAGGATCATCACTGTAACAACAATGGTCACTGTTCCCATTTTTCCCCTGTCCACCGCATTCCCTCCCTTACACAGCAGCGACGGGCTCAAACACCCCGATAATCCTCAGGTTTTTCCGCACAGCGGCCAAAATGCCACAAAATCGCCTGGGCAATTCTGCGGCAGGCCTGCCCATCTCCATAGGGGTTCACAGCATGTGCCATTGCTTCATATGCCGAGTGCGATGTAATCAACTCCGAAGCCAAACGCACAATCTCCCCCTGCTCTACACCGGCAATCTTTACCGTGCCAGCCTCCACTGCCTCCGGCCGCTCCGTTTCCCTGCGCAATACCAGCACCGGCTTTCCCAGCGCCGGTGCCTCTTCCTGCAGGCCGCCGGAATCCGTCATCACCAAATAGCACCGTGCCATCAGATTGTGCATTTCATCCGCCGACAGCGGATCAATCAGATGAACCCGCGGCGTTCCTGCCAAGTAGGCCTGAACTGTCTCCCGCACAACAGGGCTCAAATGCACCGGATAGACAAGTTCCACATCTTCATAGGTTTGAGCAAGCTGTTTCAGCGCCAACATAATATTTTTCATGGGCGCGCCGTAATTTTCCCTGCGGTGACAGGTAACCAGCACAATTTTTTTGCTGTCATAAGGCAGCTCGTTGAGTACCGGCGTAGAAAAGCGGTAATCCGGGCGCACTGTTGTTTTTAATGCATCAATCACAGTATTGCCAGTGACAAAGACACCTTCTGTAATATTCTCCCGCGCAAGATTACGTCGATTATTCTCCGTGGGGCAAAAATGCAATGTTGCGATGGCACCTACCATCTTGCGGTTCATCTCTTCCGGGAACGGAGAATATCGGTCATAGGTCCGCAGGCCCGCCTCCACATGCCCCACAGGCACCTGATGATAAAAGGCAGACAACGCACCGGCAAATGTGGTGGAGGTATCTCCATGCACCAAAATTAAATCCGGTTTTTTCTGAGCAATCACGTCATCCATTCCCGTCAGACATTTACAGGTAATACTCGACAGTGTTTGCCGCGGGGCCATAATATTCAAATCGCAGTCTGCCCGCAAATGGAAAACCTCCATCACAGTGTCCAGCATCTGACGATGCTGCGCCGTCACGCAGCAGATACTTTCGATCTCCGGATGCTGTTTTAATTCCAGCACCAGAGGCGCCATTTTGATCGCTTCCGGCCGGGTGCCGAAAACACTCATCACACGCAGCTTTTCCACGTTGCGTTCCTTCCTTTCGCATAAAGTTTCGATTATGCTTTTTTCTCGTCCTCCGGATGCTCCGCTGGATCATGCACCACTGTGCAGCCCTTCGCTCCATTTTTTGATTCCTGTCGTGCAGAATCAGAATGCTCATCGTGCATCTGCCCGTTGTTTTCTCTGATTTCTTTCTCCAATTCCGACAGTTCTTCACGCAGGCTGTGTTCTTTGAGGTGCTTTTTTTCCTCATCGCTCAAATGCGGCAAAAAAATGACCCGCGCGGCCATCAATGCCACAATAACCAGTGCCAGCAGGCACAAAATAGCGCGAATTTCTCCGCTGGTCGCCAAAACCACGGCAGATAATCCCAGGATAGCTGAGATAACATACAACACAGCAACTGCCTGTTTTTGGTTCAGCCCCATATCAATCAATCGGTGGTGCACATGGCTGCGATCCGGCGCCATTGGGTTCTGCCCGTGAGAAATGCGCCGAATAATTGCAAACATGGTATCAAAAATCGGCAGTCCTAAAATCAGGAAAGGCACCACAAAAGAAATTACAGCATAAAATTTGAACAGGCCCTGAATTGTGATGCAGGCCAAAATATAGCCCAAAAAGGTAGAACCGGTGTCTCCCATAAATATTTTTGCCGGATTCATGTTATAGGGCATAAATCCAATGCAGGCCCCCACCAGCGCTGCCATCACAATTGCCACCTGAGGCTCTGCCACCAAAATGGCAATGACCAGCATGGTCAGTGCGCTGATGGTGGACACACCGATGGCCAGACCGTCCAAGCCGTCAATCAAATTCACGGCGTTGGTCAATCCTACAATCCAGACAACCGTAATGGGAATGGAAAGCCACCCAAAATCCCAATACAGATTTTCACTGAAAATATTGGGGTTTGAAATGCAGGTAATCTGCACACCGTAATAAACAGGAATCAAAGCCGCAAAAATCTGCACAATAAATTTCAAGCTTGCCCTCAGCGGCGTAATATCGTCAATGATACCCATAACGACGATGATAACACTGCCCAGCAAAATTCCTTTCATCTGATCATCCAGCGGACAAAACAGCAGCATGCTGACAATAAAACCCAAAAAAATCGCTAAGCCGCCCATGCGCGGAATCGGCACCTTGTGCATGCGCCGCGCATCCTTCGGCACATCAATAGCGCCTAATTTGTAGGCAAACGATTTGACAATTGGCGTTGCCAAAAAGCTGACCACCAATGCTACCACCAGCGGAAGCACAATCGCGGCAACCATTGTGATATCTATTGACATATTTTCAGATCCTCCAGGGCAACCGCTTTTCTCAGCGCTCTACAAAGCCCACTTTCTTATATACTTTCCGCAGCGTTTTATTGGCCACATAGGAAGCATGTTCTGCCCCGGCGCGGTATACGCCTTCCAAATAAGCTTTATCCGCCAATATACGTTCGGTTTCTTCGCGGATCGGGCGCAGTGTTTCCACCACGGCTTCGCCCACAGCCATTTTGAAATCGCCATAGCCACGGCCGTCAAATTCCCGCTCAATTTCCGCAATACCCTTTCCCGTGCAAACCGCATAAATCTGCATCAGGTTAGATACTCCGGGCTTCTCCTGCGGTGCAAAACGAACGCACGCCTCGCTGTCAGTAACGGCTTTCTTAAATTTACGCATAATATCTTCCGGTTTTTCCAGCAGATAAACACAGCCATTCTGATCCTTGTCTGATTTGGACATCTTGTTTTCCGGGCTGGTCAGGCTCATCACCCGCGCGCCCATTTTGGGAATATAAGGCTCGGGCATTTTGAACACTTCTCCATAAATTCCATTGAAACGGTTTGCGATGTCCCGGCAGATCTCCACATGCTGCTTCTGATCCTCGCCCACCGGCACCAGATCCGCCTGATACAACAGGATATCCGCTGCCATCAGCGCTGGATAGGTAAACAGCCCTGCATTGATATTATCGGCGTTCTTTGCGCTCTTATCCTTAAACTGAGTCATGCGGGAAAGTTCGCCAAACATGGTATAGCAATCCAGCACCCACCCCAACTGAGCATGCGCCGGAACATGAGATTGGATGAACAATACATTTTTTTCCGGATCCAAACCGCAGGCAATATAGGCCGCCAGCTGCGTCAATGTGCGGCGGCGCAAATCCGCCGGTACCTGACGCACCGTAATGGTGTGCATATCTGCCAGCATATAATAACAGTCATATTCATCTGCCAAAGCGGACCAGTTTTTAATTGCGCCGAGGTAAGAGCCCAGCGTTAAATCGCCCGACGGCTGAATACCGCTCAAAATACGTTTCTTTTGTACTTCTTCCATGGCGTTTCTACCTCCAGAGCAGGAGCATATGCTCCCACATTAATATTGATTTTATTGGATAAATTTCCGAAGTTCCCCGCCCATGCGGGCAATGCCTTCTTCAATTTGCCGGATAGACGGGACCGAGAAATTCAAACGCATACCGCGGTCATCCGGCATGTTATCTGCAAAAAACGGCGCACCGGGAACCGGCGCCACACCAGCTTCCACCACATGCTGATAAAATTCCATACCGCTGTATCCCTCGGGCAGCGTAACCCACAGGAACAAACCACCCTCCGGCCGGGTCACCGAAACTTCCGCAGGAAACGCCCGCTCCACTGCCGCCAGCATAGCATCCCGTTTCTCCCGGTAATGCTCACAGCATACACGGACATGCTCCTCCAGATCGTAGTGCGTCAAATAATCATAGACCAACAGCTGAGACAGCATATTGGTATGCACATCCACACACTGCTTGGCCACCACCATTTTTGCCATAAGCTCCTTGGGGGCGCACAAATAGGCCACCCGGATGCCAGGCGCAATAATTTTGGAAAAAGAGCTGGTATAGATAACGCGCTTTCCCTGATCCAATGTTTTGACTGCTGCCACCGGCTCTCCGGAATAACGCAGTTTTCCATAGGGATCATCTTCCAGGATCATCACATCATACTGTTCGGCAAGGGCATAGAGCTGGCTGCGGCGCGCAGCGCTCATGGTCACGCCCATGGGATTCTGAAAATTGGGAATGGTGTAGATGAATTTTACCCGCGGCTCTTTTTGCAGCGCCTGCTCCAAAGCATCCATATCCATTCCTTCTTCATCCATGGGCACTCCTGCCAGACGGGCGCCATAGGTACGGAACGTATTGAGCGCATTGAGAAATGTCGGAGCCTCTACCAAAACCGTATCGCCTTCATCAATCAGGCATTTTGCCGTAAAATCCAATGCCTGCTGACCGCCGGAAATGACAATGACATCATCGCCTTCGCTGCAGATCTGTTCCCGGCACAATGCATCCGTGATCCACTGACGCAATGGCTGGTAGCCTTCTGTAACACCATAAGAGAGGGCTGTTGTTCCCTGGGCGGAAAAAACACGCTCTGCCGCTTCAGACAGCTCGCTCACCGGAAACTCTTCCGCAGAAGGGCTTCCCGCCGCAAAAGAAATCAGATTTTCTTTCTGTGCTGCTTTGAAAATTTCGCGGATCAAAGAAGGATTCATCTGCGCCATATGTTTGGAAATTGAATTGCTGATCATTTGACTTCGCCTTCTTATTTTTCAAGCTGAGATATGCAATACTATCGCATAATACTGCGCCATTTTACCATAACTGCGAAAAAAGTGCAATCCAACTTGACATTTTCTCTATGGAAAATATAATGAAGATATTCTGTGCCGTGCTGCTGCGGCACACAAAACGGAGGTTTCTGCATGGCGCTCGATATGACGTTTTTTGAAGATATGGAAAAGCGCATTCCAAAAGGACGGGTCCGCACCCGCTTTGCCCCTTCCCCTACCGGTTATATGCATGTGGGCAATCTGCGCACCGCGCTGTATACCTGGCTGATTGCCCGCAAAAACGGCGGCGATTTCATCCTGCGCATCGAGGACACAGACCAGGAGCGCCTGGTGGAAGGTGCTGTAGATGTCATTTACAAAACCATGGCCGAATGCGGCCTGACCCACGATGAAGGGCCTGATATCGGCGGCCCGGTCGGCCCATATATCCAAAGCGAACGCAGAGGCCTTTACCGGCATTACGCAGAGCTTTTGGTGGAAAAAGGAGCCGCATATTACTGCTTTTGCGAAAAATCTGAATCCGAGGAAGACGCCGGTGACTTCACCCGGGCTGCAGATCCCTGCCGCACGCTGAGCCAAGCGGAAGCTGCTTCCCGACTGGCAGCCGGAAAACCTTATGTGATCCGCCAGCGCATCCCCGCCGGCCAGACCACTTTTCACGATGCTATTTTCGGCGATATTACCGTGGATAATGAAACTCTGGATGATCAGGTACTCCTCAAATCCGACGGCCTGCCCACCTATAATTTTGCAAATGTCGTGGACGATCACCTCATGGGAATCACCCATGTGGTGCGCGGCAGTGAATATCTTGCTTCTGCCCCGAAATACAACTTGCTTTACGAGGCTTTCGGCTGGGATATCCCCATATATGTTCATTGCTCCCCGGTCATGCGTGATGCTCAGAACAAGATGTCAAAACGCCATGGCGACCCCTCTTATGAGGATCTGATTGCCCAGGGATATTTAACACAAGCCGTTTTGAATTACGTTGCTTTGCTGGGCTGGAGCCCAAAAGGTGAATTGGCCGAACAGGAAATCTTCTCTTTGGAAGAACTTGCACAGGTTTTTGATATCTCAGGCATTTCCAAATCTCCTGCTATTTTTGACCTGGCCAAACTGGATCACTTCAACGCAGTTTATCTGCGTGCCATGGAACCGGAAGCATTTCACAAAGTTGCCGAACCTTACATCCGCAAGGCAGTCAAAAACCCGGTCATTGACACCAAATTGATTGCACCGCTGCTGCAGGCCCGCTTGGAAACCCTGAATGAAATCCCGGAAAAAGTGGACTTTTTCGATGCGCTGCCGGATTATGAAACAGCGCTTTATATCAATAAAAAATCCAAAACAGATGAGGAAAGCTCCCTGGCTGTACTGGAAGCTTATCTTCCCGTTCTGGAAGCTCTTTCACCATGGGATCACGATACTTTATATCAGTCCATGGTGGACTACGCTGCCGCCCACGAAATGAAAAATGCAAAATTGATGTGGCCTGTCCGCATCGCTGTGGCGGGCAAACAGGTCACGCCTGGCGGCGCAGTGGAAATCTGTCAGATCCTGGGCAAGGAAGAAACCCTTCGCCGCATCCGCACAGGCATTGAAAAATTAAAAAACAGGTGATTTATGAGTTTCCTCAAAAAGCAATACCATGAGGCCTTTACCACATTGCGTGGTCCCGTCTGGCCGTTCCTGCGGAATGCTGTCATCGCTTTTGTTGTGATTTATGTCATTTTCGCCGCAGCCAGTTTATTTTCGCCGGCAATCCACGCCCTTTTGATACAGCAAATAGAAGCGGTAATGGAAAACGCAGATATTGTGAAGGACGACGGCAGCATCTCAGCGCTGCGGATTTTGATCAACAACGCACGCGCCGCCGGCTTCAGTATTCTATATGGCATTTTCCCATTCCTTTATTTGCCGGCGCTGGCTATCGGCATCAATGCTGCTGTCCTGGGGGGACTGACCGCCTCTTATGCTGCCAGTCCGCATACACTGCTTCTGCTGGCAGCCGGTATCCTTCCCCATGGCATTTTTGAAATTCCGGCATTGTGGATCGCATTCGGCTGCGGCTTATACCTGTGCCACGATCTCACATCCAGAATCAGGAACCGTCCGCGGCCAACTTCTTTTTCTGTACTCTTCGTCTCATTGCTGCGCGTCTATCTTACCATTATCTTTCCGCTGTTAATTGTCGCATCCCTGATAGAAGCCTATATCACCCCATGGTGCATGGCATTTTTTGCATAACAGCCTCAAAAATCAGAAGTGC
>CAJFVV010000044.1 GCA_904420565.1 Candidatus Pseudoscillospira faecavium | reverse complement strand
TCCCATTCCGAACACAGTAGTTAAGCTCACTTCTGCTCACAATACTTGGCTGGAGACGGCCCGGGAAGATAGGTAGCGCCAACATCAAAAAAGGACTCTGGTCCCGGCTAGGGTCGGAGTCCTTTATTTGCCTCTTTAGCTCAGTCGGTAGAGCAACGGACTGTTAATCCGTGTGTCGTTGGTTCGAGCCCAACAAGAGGCGCCAGAAAGCGCCGCCACAAGGTGGCGGCGCCTTTTCTTTTTCTTGTATGTGGTCATGGGCCTTTAGCTCAGTTGGTTAGAGCGGCCGGCTCATAACCGGTTGGTCCTGGGTTCGAGTCCCCGAAGGCCCACCACACATATAGGGGTATAGCTCAGTTGGTAGAGCAGCGGTCTCCAAAACCGCGTGCCGAGGGTTCAAGTCCTTCTGCCCCTGCCATAAAAAATAATGCTGGACAAGCATGCTTGTTTATGCTATAATATCTCTACTTGATGCAATGCGTACGGCCGAGTAGTTCAGTTGGTTAGAACGCCAGCCTGTCACGCTGGAGGTCGAGGGTTCGAGCCCCTTCTCGGTCGCCATATGCTGCTGTAGCTCAGTCGGTAGAGCGCATCCTTGGTAAGGATGAGGTCACCAGTTCAAATCTGGTCAGCAGCTCCATGAAAACCCGTTGTCCCGCAAGGGATAGCGGGTTTTTCTTTTCTCTTCTGTTTATTCGTTTGTTAGTAATGTGTTAGTAACAGAATTAGTCTCAACAGATTTTACAAGCGTTTCGATGTCAATATGAGTGTATACGTTCGCGGTGGTAGAGTAGTCCGCGTGTCCCAAAATCTTTTGAAGGATTTCCGGTGGCATACCCTCTTTCACAGCCCTGGAGGTATAGGTGTGCCGTGTAGCGTGCGGGCTTTTTTTCTCGATGCCCAACCTATCCAACAGCGGGTAGTAATCGCGGTTCCGGTAATTGGCATATATCTTCTGCCCAGTATATCCAGATAGCAGCAGCGGCCCGGTTGCGTGTTCAGCAAAATACGCAAAGTGTTCCCTTCCCTCTGGTCTGATTGGAATAACCCTATTTCGTCCAGCTTCTGTTTTTGATCCTCCAACAACATATGTTTCGTGGTAATTTTTTAATGGGAGCGAAAACAGTTCTCCTATTCTCATCCCTGTGGATAGAAGCATTAGGACGATCCGCGCAGCCTCGGAACCGTCATCCTCTATTTTTTTAATTTCATCCTTTGTAAAAATCTCTTTCTGCTTTTATCCAAATCAAAGAGGTACACCGCAAAGATTATGTGGATTTCGGGCGTGAATTGGACGGTTCGGAAGGCGTGCATTGCATGGAAAACTCCCCTTATACGGATTACGCGGAATTAACTTATCCGATTGAGGGGGAATACCTCATCACAAAACGCCGGTACAGCGCATTTTTCGGAACCGACTTAGAGATCTCAAAGGGCTTCATGTGGATACACTGTATCTGATTGGCGGCCTGACCGATGTTTGTATTCACTATACGGTAGTTGACGCACATCAGCATGATTATCATATCAAAGTTGTGACGGACGCTGTGGCGGGTTCCAGCGAAGAAGCACATCAGTATGCCCTGAAAGCAATCAAATATCTGCAAAAAAAATGCCCTGGTAACTACCAGCGATATAGAAAGCGCATGATAAACGATTCCTGCTGTTTCCAGTCAGGCGGCCACGCTCCCCGGCGCGGCCGCTTTCCTGTACCCCGGTTTACGCCGGATCAATCCAACCTTCCACTACCCGGGCCGTTTTGCCGCCAGCGGCGGCCGAGGTGTCTCCTTTGAAATGGCCGGGCCTGGACAAAGCCGGAATGGCCCATGAGAATTCCCGGTACGCATTCGGAGCGGTGGGTGGTGGCCGTGCTGATGCCTGTCCGCCACAGGCGTTTATGCGCTGCCGCTCCGCCGGCGCATTTGCTGCCGGCAGCGGAGGAAAAGGACGATCAACAGGAAAATCCAGGAAAAGGCCTCCGCATAGGCGACCACCATATTGTCGAATACGGGCCGGAACGCATAAGAACAGAGGATGCGGACCACGAGAGAAAGAATGCCGGCCACACCGGAAAAAAGCATGTCGCCGAGCCCTTCCAGGTAGCCGCGGATGGCCATGCCCAGGCCATACAGGAAATAGAAGCCGGCAATGGCATGGAAGAAGGCCTTTCCGATGGCGATGGTGTCCGCCGTCAGGCCGAACAGGGCAATCAGGTGTCCCCCCAGGAGCAGGACCAAAAGCGTCAGGCCGAAAGAGATGGCAAGCATCATCAAAAGGCCGATTTTGAAAACGCTTTTTGCCCGCCCTTCCTCGCCGGCGCCGATGTTCTGGGCCACAATGGTCGCAATGCCTGAACCGAAGTTGATAATGGGCAGGAAGATCACCGTATCCACGCGGTAGGCCGTGGTGATGGCGGCCACGGTCTGTTCGCCGAATCCGTTCATAAACTGCTGCAGGAAAACGCTGCCTGCAGAGCTTGCGCCGGATTGAATGGCGCCCGGCAGGCCGAACACGGCGCCCTGACGGAGCGCTGCGGCGCACAGGCAGTTTTTGGAAAGAGAGAAGCGCAGCGCGGGATATTTCCGCACAGTGTAAACCACCACATAAGCTGTCATGGCAATTTGGGAGAGGACGGTGGCAACGGCGGCGCCAGCGGCCCCATAGCGCAGCCCGGCCACAAACACAAGATCCAGCAGCACATTGACGGCAGAGGAAATCAGGATGGCCCACAGGGGTGCCCGACTGTTGCCGACGCCCCGGAGAATGGCAGAATAGGTGTTGTAGACGGCGAGAAAAGGGATGCCGATCAGAAGGATTTTCAGATAGGATTCTGCGCTTGCAAAGATGGCCCGGGGTGTATCCAAAAAGGTTAAAATTGGATCGGTGAAAAGAATACCTGCCAGGGAAACGGCGGCAAAAATGGCCCCCAGCAGAACGGTATAGGAAGAGAGGAGCGCCGTGAGAGACTTCCGCTCGCCCATGCCGTACTGCTGCGCCGCCAAAACGGACAGGCCCGCAGTAAAGCCCGTGATGACCGTAACAAACAGATTGTAAATGGCCGTGGTGGCGCCGATGCCGGCCAAAGCCAGCTCGCCTTCCACGTTGCCGACAATGAAGGCATCCACCCAGTTGAACAGCTGCTGAAACAGGCCGCTGAGTATCAGGGGGAGGGTGAACAGCAGCAGCGCTTTGGCCGGGGGTGCTATGGTCAGCGTAGTTTGCATAGAAATCCATCCTCCTGGTCAAAAAATAAAAGCGCTCCGGAAGCTACCGTACAGCTTGCGCCGTACCCCAGGGGTAACTTCAGAACGCCTCGTTTGCCCGCGGCATTGGCGCGGACAAATGCTATTTTCAATTCTGTTTTTTCATCTTAACATAAGAAGCGGAGCAGGGTCAAGCTATTTCCTGCGGCGGCTGTGCTGCGTGAACAAACGCCGCCGGATTGAACCGCACAATCCTTGCGGCTCTGACCCGGCGGCGTTTGTTTTTTAGAAGGAAATTACAGATTTGATGCAGGCCCACCTGCATGGTGGGGAAATTCAGGCGCCAATGGCGTTTCCGGTGTAGAGCTGATAGTAGCGGCCCTTTTCTTCGATGAGCTGGTCGTGGGTACCCCGCTCGATGATGCGCCCCTGTTCCAGCACCATGATGCAGTCGGAATTCTTGACGGTGCTGAGGCGATGGGCGATGACGAAGGTGGTGCGCCCTGTCATCAGGGCGTCCATACCGTCCTGCACCAGCTTTTCCGTGCGGGTGTCGATGGAGGAAGTGGCCTCGTCCAGGATCAGAACCGGCGGGTCCGCCACGGCGGCCCGGGCGATGGCGATGAGCTGCCGCTGGCCCTGGCTGAGGTTGGCGCCGTCACCTGTGAGCATCGTGTGATATCCGTCGGGCAGGCGGCGGATGAAGCCGTCTGCATTGGCCAGCTGCGCGGCGGCCATGCATTCTTCATCGCTGGCGTCCAGATTGCCATAGCGGATGTTTTCCATCACCGTGCCGGTGAACAGGTGGGTGTCCTGGAGCACAATGCCCAGGGAGCGGCGCAGGTCGGGCTTTTTGATGTCGCTGATGCTGATGCCGTCGTAGCGGATCTGGCCGTCGGCGATGTCATAAAAGCGGTTGATCAGGTTGGTGATGGTGGTCTTGCCGGCGCCGGTGGCCCCCACAAAGGCGATTTTCTGGCCCGGTTTTGCCCAAAGGCTGATATCGTGGAGAACCAGTTTCCCCTCATCGTAGCCAAAGTCCACATCCTCGAAGGTGACGCTGCCCTGCAGCTTGGTATAGGTAAAGGTGCCGTCTTTCTGCGGCTGCCGCCATGCCCAGACATTGGTGCGCTCTTTGCTTTCGGAGATGCTGCCATCGGCATGTTCCGCGGCGTTTACCAGTTCCACGGAGCCTTCGTCCGTCTCTGCTTCCTGGTCCATCAAATCAAAAACACGCTGTGCACCGGCTGCGGCAGTGACTACAAAGTTGATTTGCTGGCTCACCTGGGTGATGGGGTTGGTAAAGCTCTTGTTCAGCCCCACAAAGGTGACCACAGTGCCCAGAGTGACGCCGGCCAATCCATTGATGCCCAACACAGCGCCTATGATGGCCACCAGCGCATAGCTCAGCCAACCGATGTTGGCATTGATGGGCATGAGCAGGTTGGCATAGCGGTTTGCCTTGTTTGCGCTTTCACGGAGGGCCTGATTTACTTTGTGGAAATCTGCCATTGAGGCTTCTTCGTGGCAGAAAACCTTGACGACCTTTTGGCCGTCCATCATTTCTTCGATAAAGCCGTCCACAATGCCCAAATTGCGCTGCTGCTGGATGTAATAGCGGCCGGACAGCCTGGAGAAATTGAAGGTCACCAGCAGCATCACGATGGCGGTGACAATGGAAATCACGGTGAGGGCGGGATTGAGCACCAGCATGGTCACCAAAGTGGCCGCCATGGTGATGACCGAGTTGATGATCTGGGGAATGCTTTGGCTGAGCAGCTGGCGCAGGGTATCCACATCGTTGGTATACACGGACATGATATCGCCGTGGGCGTGGGTGTCGAAGTATTTGATAGGCAGGGATTCCATTTTGTGAAACAGGCTGTCTCTCAGGCGGCGCATGGTGCCCTGGCTGATATTGACCATGATGCGGGTATAGGCAAAGCTGACCACAACGCCGACTGCCATCACAGCAATCAGCTGCAAAATAGCATGGGCCAGGCCGCTGAAATCGGTGGAGCCGTTCTGAATCATGGGCATGATGTAATCGTCCACCAGTGTTTGCGGGAAAGTGGCTGCCAGCACTGTGGCCACGGCGGACAGCAGGATGCACGCGATCACTAGGATGAACGCCCATTTATAATAGTGCAGCATATATCCGATGACCCGCCGGAGCACGGTCAGAGAGGCATTTTTCGATTTTGTTGGATTCATAAAACAGCTCCTCCTTTCACGCGGGCTGGTCGAAGTCGCCGCCGCCCTTAATCTGAGACTCGTAGATCTCCTGGTAAATGGCGTTGTTCTTCAACAGGTTTTCGTGGGTGTCAAAGGCATCGATGCGGCCGTTATCCAGCACCAGAATGCGGTCGGCGCCCTCTACGCTGGAAACACGCTGGGCGATGATGATCTTGGTGGTGCCGGGAATTTTTTCGGAAAAAGCCCTGCGGATTTTAGCGTCGGTGGCGGTATCCACGGCGGAGGTCGAGTCGTCCAGAATCAGCACTTTTGGCTTTTTCAGCAGGGCGCGGGCGATGCACAGCCGCTGCTTCTGACCGCCGGAGACGTTGTTGCCGCCCCGCTCAATGCGGGTGTGGTAGCCTTCGGGGAAGCGGTCAATGAACTCATCGGCGCAGGCGGCCTGGCAGGCTGCGCGGCATTCTTCCTCCGTGGCATCTGGATTGCCCCAGCGCAGATTATCCAGAATTGTGCCGGAAAACAGCGTGTTTTTCTGCAGCACGACAGACACCTGGTTGCGCAGGGCTTCCATATCGTATTGGCGCACATCCACGCCGCCTACCGATACACTGCCGTCGTCCACATCGTACAGCCGGCAGATCAGGTTTACCAGGCTGCTCTTGCCGCTGCCGGTGCCGCCGATGATGCCGATGGTTTCACCGGATTTGATATGGAGATCAATATCGGACAGGGCATGCTTGTCGCTGCCGTGTTTATAGGAGAAGTTTACATGGTTGAAGTCGATGCTCCCGTCGGCCACGTCAAACACGGGCTGTTCCGGCTCTTTTAGATCGGGCGTTTCTGCAAGCACTTCGCTGATACGGCGGATGCTGGCCATGGACATGCTGATCATGACCACCACCATGGACAGCATCATCAGGCTCATCAGCAGGGACATGACATAGCTGAACAGGCTGGTCAGGTCGCCGGTGCTCATATTGCCCGCCACAATGGACTGGGCGCCCAGCCAGGAAATCATGATAATGCAGAAATACACGGCCACCATCATGGCCGGGGTGTTGAAAGCCAGCAGGCCCTCCGCCTTGACGAACAGGCGGTACAAATTGGTGGAGGCCTTGGAGAATTTCTTGTTTTCGTGATCTTCACGGACAAAGGCCTTTACCACCCGGATGGCGGAGACATTTTCCTGCACGCTGGCGTTCAGGTCGTCGTAGCGCTGAAAGACTTCGTTGAAAATGCGCAGGGTGACGACCATCAGCGCACCCAGCACGACGATGAGGAATGCCACCGCGATGAGGAAAGTCAGGCTCAGCCGCACGTTGATAATCAGGCACATAACATAGCTGAAAACCAGCATCAGCGGTACGCGCACCGCCACGCGGATGATCATCATGAAAGCGTTTTGCACGTTGGTGATATCGGTGGTCATCCGGGTGACCAGACCGGGAACGCTGAATTTATCGATGTTGGAGAAAGAAAACGTTTGGATATTGCCGTAAATGGCCTCGCGCAGATTGGCTGCGAAACCGGCGGAAGCGCTGGCGGCAAATTTTCCGGCCAGGGAGCCGAACAGCAGGCTCAGCATGGCCATGATTACAATCAGTATGCCGTAGCGATATACGACCGGCAACTGCGCGGCTTCCAGTCCCTGGTCGATGATGATCGCGGTGATAAAGGGCATCAGAATCTCCATAATCACCTCTAAAGTAGTCAGGCCCATACACAAAAAGGTATCTTTCCGGTATTGGCCCAATTGCCTCAATATGATTTTCACGATTATATTGCCTCCTTTGGGTGTGTGTTTTCCGGATGCACAGTGCCGCAGGCAGTCTTCCGGCTGGCCTCATCCTTCAAATTGCAAAGCATGGTGTGCAGGCTGGTCTCCGTAATTTCGAGCTGCCGGGGAGAGATGGTGCGGCACAGGCGTTTTTGCTGCGCTTCCAATTCCTGGTTCAGCTGCTCTTTGAGCGCATAGGCCTTGGGCGTCAGAACCAGCTGCTTTCTCCGGTCGTCTTCCGGGTCGGAAAACATCTCCAGGTAGCCTGCTTTTTTCAGCTCCTTGAGTGTGGAGGAAATCGCTGCTTTGGAAAGGCCGGAAGCTTTATGCAGCTCGATGGCATAAATCTTCTGGCCTGGCCTGGAAAACAGATAGTCCAGTGCCAGGCCCTGAGAAATGGATAAGCCCAGCCCTTTCAGCCGTGTCCGCCCCTGTTGCTCCAGGGCTAACCCCAGTTGCCGGAGGAGCAGCGGAATTGCGTTGTTCATAAAGCAATCCTTCTTCCTTTTGTCTGTGCTTCGGGGGTGAATGGTTTTTCCGCGAATTATTATAGCAGTCCTCACTTGAAAGTGAAGTTAGAATATGCTATTATCGATAAAAAAATCTTATTAATCGGGGTGAGAGTATGAATGAGTTTCAGCTCAGATGCTTCCTGGCGGTTGCGGATACGCTGAGCTTTGCACGGGCGGCGGAGCAGCTGCATGTAACGCAGCCGGCTGTGACACAGCAGATACACTCGCTGGAAAAAGAGCTGAATGCCAGGCTCTTTTACCGCACAACGCGCACGGTTCGGATGACGGAAGAGGGAAAGCTGTTTCTCCACGATGCCCACCATATTGTGCGGACGGTGGCACAGGCAAAGAACCGCTTTAAAGACCCGGATAAGCGCGGCATTCAAACCTTGTCGGTGGGGTGCTACAGCACGGCGCATCTGTTTTTGCTGCCGCCGGTGATCCGCCGACTGAAAGAGCGGTATCCTGGTCTGCGTCCGCAGCTGCAAGGGATTCCTTTCCAGCATTTGTACCGGCAGCTGGACGAGGGGGAAGTGGATGCGGTGATTGGATTTCGGGAGCCGGAAACAAGAAAAATTTCCGGGCAGTATCGCGAACTGACCAAAGTACCGGTTGTCTGCGCTTGTGCAGCCGATCATCCATTGGCCCAGCGCACAGCTGTGACAGTGGAAGAATTGAAAAAGGAAAAGATGGTGTTGTTTGATCCCGTTCGCGCGCATGCGGATATAGCGCTGCTGCAGGGGCAGCTGGTGGGGGGACGGCCGCTGTCGGAATTCTATTTCTGCGAATCTGCAGAGGCGGTGCTGGTTTTGGTGCAGGCAGGGCTGGGGGTTTCCATTATGCCGGATCTGTTCATTCCGCCGACGCTGCATCTGGCCCGGCTGTCCATTCAGGAAATTGAGCCGGTTTCTTTTGGAATTTATTATAAGTCGCTTCAGGGAAATGCGCCGCTGAAAAGCCTGATACAGTTTTTGCGGGAGGAAATGGATTTGCGTTCCGGCACGGCGCAGGGCGGGGAATCGCGCGCAGACCGAAAAAACGGCGCGCTGTGAAGCTGCCTGGGAAAAAGCGGATCCTTGAAAAAATGTGCCGCAGGCATCGCCTGCGGCACATTTTTAAGCACAGCCTGAGCAGGCTGGCTGGTCTGTTACGATTTTCCCACGGGCTTCGGGGTCATCCAAAATAAGTTCTTCTACAGAAGGGAGTACAATGGTGCCGGCGCGCGGATTCTTGATGCTGCGCACCGCTGTAGTGATGGATGCCTCCACCTCAGATTTTTCAAAGCAAAGATCGGTGTCGATCATCTCGCAGTCCACGAGTTTCAGGTTTGTGCAGTAGCAGAAGGGCTGCGTGCCGATGATTTTGCAGTGGTACAGCGTCAGGGCGTCCGAGTACCACGCCAGATATTCGCCTTTGACGACGCCGTTGCGCACCGTCACATTTTTCGCGTGCCAAAAGGCGTCCTTCGTGTCAAAGCGGCAGTTGTCGAAAACGGCGTTTTCAATATACTGGAAAGAGTATTTCCCTTGAAAAGCCACATCGGTAAAGGAGATATCCTTCGCACGCAGCAGGAAATATTCGCTCTGCGCCGTGCAGTGTTCCATGTGGATTTTTTCGGTGGACCAGCCGAATTCCGGCGAGCGGATGTCACAGTTCCGAATGGTCACATCGCGGCATTCCCGTACTGCCTTGATGCCGTGCAATTGTGTGTCGGCAATCGAGACATGCTCCGAATACCACAGGGCGGCCCGGCACAATTCCGTCATTTCGCACGAGCGGATGGTGAGGCCGTGGTCGTGCCAGAAGGGATAGCGCAAATTAAAAAAGCAGCGCTCAGCTATGATGCGGCGGCTTTCCTTCAGGGCGCTTTCGCCGTCGGCGGGGCCGTCGAAGCGGCATTCCTGCAAGGTCAGATTTTCGCTTGCGTAGAGCGCGCGCTCTTCGTCAAAGCATTGCTGTTTGATTAATTCCATGGGAAGATTCCTTTCTGATGGGAAGACGGCTGCGGCCGCCTCCCGGAGTTATTGCATGGCCTTGCGGAAAAAGTCTGCCATGTAGTCAAATGGGATAATGTCTGTTTTGTCGTAAAGGTCGGTGTGTACTGCTCCCGGCAGGATCATCAGTTCCTTGTTGCTGCCTTTGAGCATGGCGTAAGCATCCCGGCTGAAATAGCAGGAGTGGGCCTTTTCGCCGTGGATCAGCAGCACGGCGCTGCGGATTTCGTCGGCATACTGCAGGATGGGCATGTTCAGGAAGGACAGGGCGGACGTGAGATTCCAGCCGCCGTTGGAATTCAGCGAACGGGGATGATAGCCCCGTGCTGTTTTGTAATAGTCGTGGTAATCCTTCACAAAGAAGGGAGCGTCTGCCGGCACAGGGTCTGCCACACCGCCGGCCAGGGCATAAATCCCGTTTTTGTAGTCCAGCGTCCGCTGAACGTTCAGCGCGGCGCGTTTCGCGTGGCGCGCTTCTTCGCTGTCCTCTGCGTCGAAGTACCCTTTGGCGTTTACGCGGGTCATATCATACATGGTGGATGTCACAGTCGCCTTGATTCTGGTGTCAATGGCCGCGGCGTTCAGCGCCATGCCGCCCCAGCCGCAGATGCCGATGATACCGATTTTGTCCGGGTCGACCTGTTCCTGCACGGAAAGAAAATCGACGGCAGCCTGGAAATCTTCCGTGTTGATATCCGGAGAAGCCACGTATCTGGGGGTTCCGCCGCTCTCGCCGGTATAAGATGGGTCAAAGGCGATGGTCAAAAAGCCGCACTCTGCCATCGTCTGGGCATACAGGCCGGAGGCCTGTTCCTTCACGGCGCCGAAAGGGCCGCAGACGGCGATGGCGGGCAGTTTTCCCGCAGCATTTTTGGGCGCATAGAGATCTGCGGCCAGAGAGATGCCGTACCGGTTGTGAAATGTGACTTTGCGGTGGGAAACTTTGTCGCTTTTGGGAAAGGTTTTATCCCACACCTGGGTCAGAATCAAAGGGGTTTCCATATTACTTGCCTCCATTCGTCCGGCGGTCTTCGCTTTGCATGGTGTAAACCATATGATCGAGACAGTCGATTTTATATTGTTCCTGATGCAGCTGAGATAGAAGCATTGACCTGTGGCGGGACAGCAGCCGGTATTGCTCTGAGCGCATCTGCGCTTTCTCCAAAGCGAGAAAGCGGGCAATCAGAGGCGCATCGCATCCGGCGTCCGCCAGATTGCGCCGCAGTTTGAATATCCGTTCTTCTGAAATCTCCGGCATGGGAACCACCTCCTCAGCTGTGTCTATTATAGTTCGCCGGCATTGTGATAGCAAATACCTTGTTTTTATGGAAAGAAATGCTTGACGGGCATGCCTCGGCGGAGGTATGCTTCTTGCAAGGAAAGCGTTTGGAAAGGGGGAGAAAAGGGTGGAGCTTCGTGTTCTGCGCTATTTCCTCGCGGTTGCCAGGGAGGGGAGCATCACTGGCGCGGCCAATTATCTGCATATGACACAGCCGACGCTGTCCCGGCAGATGAAGGAACTGGAAGAAGAGCTGGGGCAGCAGCTGCTGCTGCGGGGCGGCAGACGTGTAGGCTTGACCAGCGAGGGAATGCTGCTGCGCAAGCGGGCGGAGGAAATCGTCGCCATTGCAGACCGGACAGAGGAAGAATTTCGCACCATGGGAGGCAGCCTGGCGGGGGATCTATACATCGGCGGCGGGGAAACCGATGCCATGAATCAGATTGCCGCTGTTTGCCGCGGGATACAGGAGCAGCATCCGGGCATCCGCTACCATCTCTACAGCGGCAACGCCCAGGATGTGACCGAACGGCTTGACAAGGGCCTGCTGGATTTCGGCCTTTTGATCCAGCCCACGGATCTCACAAAATACGATTGCCTCAGCATTCCGGCAAAAGACAGCTGGGGGGTGATCATGCGGCGGGACAACCCCCTGGCCGGGCAGGCGACTGTCACACCGGAAGATCTGGCAGAGCTGCCGCTGATTTTTTCCCGCCAGGTGCTGGAGGAACGGGCAGAGGGCAATGCCCTGGTGGAATGGTTTGGCCCGGCATGGGACAATCTCAACATCGTGGCCACGTTCAATCTCTGCTACAACGCCGCCGTCATGGCCAAGCAGGGCGTCGGCTATGTGGTGGGAATCGATAAAATCGTGGATACTTCGGAGGACAGCGCCCTGTGTTTCCGGCCGCTGCAGCCCACGCTGGAATCCGGCCTGGACCTGGTCTGGAAAAAATATCAGGTGTTCTCTGCAGCGGCAGAGCTTTTCCTGCACGCGCTGCGCGCGGACTTTGCAGCCCGGCAGCGGGAAACGCTGCTTTGAAGGCACATGGGAAGCAGAAATTTTTCGATGGAGGACGGCACTGCCTGCTGCTGTGTTCCGGAAGGCGCGGAGCATCTGAGAATATCTTCCAAAGAAACAAAAATCATCGCACGGCACATACCAAGCCGGTATGTGCCGTGCGATGATTTTGCATGATATGTACAGGACTAAGAGAGAATTTTTTGGCAGCTGCAGCCCTTGCCGCACCGCTTTGCTTCATAGAGCGCCTGATCGGCCTGATGGTAAGCCCGTCCATAGGGGATATCCGCGCTACAGACCCGGCAGATGCCGGCGCTGCAGCTGGCGCCCAACGTTTTGCCCTGCCATTGAATTTGGGCAAGTTCCGGAAGCAGGTGCTGGGTAAGACGCTGGGGCAGAGTGTCTGCCGCGCCGGAAGAAAACACCATGGCAAATTCGTCTCCTCCGATGCGGCCGATGCCGGCGGCATCAGGAAAAACTGCCTGCAGCCGCAATGCCGTTTCCCTGAGCACATGATCCCCGCAGGGATGGCCGAAATGATCATTGACAGCTTTGAAATTATCCAGGTCGATGATAAACAGTGCGGCCGGATGAGCTGCGCAGGCGCGCTGCAGATGGGCGGCAGCGCAGCTTTGAAAGGCGGCGGTATTCAGCAGGCCGGTCAGCGGGTCTTTTTGCAGCATGTCCTGCAGCTGCTGATTGATTTGCCGGATTTCCCGCTGCTGTACCAGACGCACTACCCTGTGGCGGCAAGTGGTCAGGGAGACGGCCAGAGATACGATCGCGGCAACGGTCAGATTGATGCGGGCGCCGCTGTCAAGAACAGCACCGGCCAAAAGCATGAAAACCGCATAGGCTGTGCTGTAGGAGATCAGGCTGAACAGAGGCGGCATTTGAATGAATACTGCCAGAGCAAGAAAGGCTGTGAGAAACAGGCTGACCTCTGCCGCAGGATCCCGCATCAGGTCGTAGGCATTCAGCCCCATGTGCCATAGAAAGGCAAACAGTACCATGGTATACTGGATAGCCCACCGGATGGATACGGGCGCCCTGCGCAGCAGGTGCTGCAATAAAAGATACAAAACTGCGGCCAGGCACAGGGCACAGTACATGGAAAAATAAATCCGGTTGTTGAGTGTTCCCAAACCGGAATCAGACCAAAAGAGAACCCGCGCCATATTGAACAGCTCCATGCCGAGAATCATCAGGCAGATGACCAGCAGTGAAAGCTGGTTTTTCTGCAGCGTATCCTGCCAGAATTCCGCGCGGATTTCCGTGGGGATACGGAAAAATTCTCCAATGTGTTTACCCATGGGGAGATGGCTCCTCTCTGTTTCTGCACTTTCTGCCCTTTGTACCCGGGCGCTTCTGCGGTGCGCTGCACCGGTTGGGATGCAGCGGTCCTCTGAGTGCTTTGGCGTATTGCCGCATGCCGCGGAAGGAAGGACACCTCTATATCAATCGCCAGATCCGGGTGCCGGCTCTATTGGTGCAGACGCGTTGAAACCTGGCTGTATTCAGATAAAAGAAGCGCCGCAGGCCATCGGCTGCACGCCTTGACAGGGCAAAATTGTGTATGCTATTTTATAGTGAAAGAAATGATCTGAATTGATTATAGATTATAGTAAGTCGGGCAGAATTGGAAATGGCCTGTGCAAAATTGGGTGGAATTTGCGGCAAATTGGTCTGTAGTGTGCTGTGTTCCGCCCGGAGAGGGGAGACGCCCTGAATGCTGACAATTGCATTGTGTGACGATGAGATACAACAGCGTATGGCACTGGAGGCACTGGTGCAGGAATATTTGCAAACGCGCCCGCTGCTGCAGGGACAAGTGACGGCATTTGCCGATGGACAGACGCTGCTGGAGCAGGTGCGGGCTCATGGGGGATTTGACCTTTACCTGATGGATATCATTATGCCCGGGCTCAGTGGTGTTGACACCGGTGCGCGCCTGCGTGCCATGGGGGACGGTGGGGAGATTATTTTCCTGACGCTGTCCAATGATTATGCGGCGGAAAGCTATGGAGTGGGCGCGTTTTATTATTTGCTCAAACCTGTCGAGCAGGAGCAGCTGTTTGATGTGCTGGACCGGGCAGCGGATAAACTGCTGCGCAGGCACAAAGAGGGCATTATGGTGACCACCCGCGGCGGCAGCCGCTATCTGCTGCTGGAGCATATCCTGTACGTGGAGCGGGTTGGGCGGTTTATGCGCTATTACTGCACGGACGGGATAGTGGATTCGCTGACGATCCGCATGGCATTCCGGGAGATGGCGGCGCCGCTGCTGGCTGATGCGCGCTTTTATCTGTGCGGGGCCAGCTTTGTGCTCAATTTTCAGCATGTGGTGGGGGTGCAGGAGCGCGCAGCCCTGCTGGACAACGGCAAGCAGGTGCTGCTGCCCCGCGCCGCGGCTGCGGCGTTTAAGAATGCCTGGGGGAAATACTGGCTGGAGGTGAAACACTGAGTGGTCAACCTGGGCCTTTTTGTTTATTTCACAATTTATGGGGTCGTATCGACGCTGCTGTTTTTTCAAAGCCGCTATTCCCGCCGGCGCACCGTGCTCATCATTTCAGGATTGCTTGCTGTTTTGCTCGCGGCGGATATTTTGATTTATCGCACTTGGGGAGCGGAAAGGCTGATGCAGGTCTATACGCTGGTGAACCATGTGCCCGTGGTGGCTGTGCTGGTGTTTCTGAGCCGGAACCGGGGATGGCAGCTGGTGTTTTTGCTGCTGTCCACTGTCCTGTTCTGTTTTTCCATCCATCACGCGGCCACTTTGGCCTATGTTTTGTCCGGGCGGGAATTTTGGGCGCAGGTGTTGGCTTATGTGGCTCTCACCCCTGCGACGCTGATGATCCTGGTTTATTATCTCCGGCCTCTTTATTTCCGGGTGCTGCCCCAAATTCAGCGGGGCGTGTGGCTGCTGTGCCTGATTATGGCGGGCTATTATTTTATCAATATTTATCTGGTGCCTGGCTTTGCGGGCGTTTCTATGGCGGCTACGGTCATTAAGCCCGCGCTGTCGCTGCTGATGGTGGGAGTCTATGTGGTGTTTCTCTATTTGTTTGCCAGCGTTCAGCGGGAAGAGGAGAGCCGCCGCAGCGCGGAGCTGTTTTCCATGCAGCTGTCTGCGATTCGGCGCCGCATCGATGCCGTGCATGCGGCTGAGGAACAGCTGCGGATGGAACGCCACGATTTGCGCCACCGGCTGCAGACAGCGGCGGAGCTGATGCGGCAGGGAAAGACCCCGGAGGCGCTGGATTTCATCGGCGCGGCCCAGCGGCGGCTGGATGAAACCAAGCCGGTGCAGTGGTGCCGCCCGCCGGTGCTGGATGCAGTTTTTTCCTCCTATTTCAATCAGGCCCGGCAGCAGGGCGTGCGCGTGGAAGCAGAAATTGCCCTGCCGGATGAGCTGCCGATGGATGAGGGAGAGCTGGCCATTGTCTTTGCCAATGCCTTGGAGAATGCGGTCAATGCCTGCATGGCATTGCCGGCAGAGCAGCGGGTGCTGCGGTGCAAGGTAATCTGCATCCCGAAGCTGATGTTTGAAATTGCCAATCCCTGTGCGCACCCGGTCGGCCTGGATGAAAACGGCCTTCCGGTATCCGGGCAGAAAGGGCATGGCATCGGGACTCGCTCCATTGCGGCGTTCTGCCGGAAATACGGCGCTTTGTATCAATATGAGCAAACAGACGGCTGGTTTTCCCTGCGCGTGATTTTATAAAAGAGTTCGGAACGACGAAAAGCCCCGGAACCAATTGTGAACAGCTTTTGAATGACATACAGTGCCTGTAGAACATTTTCGGTGGAAATACCCATTGCATCTGCCAGGGGATTTTGGGCGGACAAGTTGTTCAAATAAGTATGCAGATCCTGTACAGATAGGCCGAAAATATAGAGCGGCCGTTTCATAGATGTGGAACTAGTTGATTTATGTGTCTGCGCGGAAGGAAGATCCAATGAAATGCTCTATATCATTTCATTGGCATACTGGTGTTGCTGTTACATGCGGCAGTTTTTCTTATATTTAAGTTTTGGGGTGGCATTTCGTCAAATATTAAAAAAGCTGTTACAGACAGCGAAGCGATGAAAAAACCGCGAAAAGCAGATGCAAACTGCATGTGCTTTTCTGCGGTTTTTGATATACGGATTGTGAAATTGCATGTTGAGAACGTCGTATTTATGCCAGCACCGTAATCTGCTCGGCCTCCAGAATATCTTCTGTCAGGGCGGCGCAGTAAGCGGAAAAGTCTTCTCCGGCATAGGTGCTGCGGCAGGATTGGCGCCACAGGTCAATGGTTTCATACATACGCAGGTCCTCCCGGCGCAGAGACCAGTACAGCGATTCGTCGGCGCCGAAGCCCTGCAAAAATGCCCGGCGGTCCCCGGCGCTGATTTCGTCAAAGGCCTGCTCGTCGGCGATGAGGGCGTCCAGGACGGATTCCTCCACAGCGAACCCCTGAGCTGTGGCATGGGAATAAAGGGCGTATTTTTCAGTCAGTTCCTGTTGCGCCATGGCCATGGCCTCTTCGGCGCTGTAGTTGCCGGCGAGCTGATATTCGCTGCACAGGGCGTGCAGTTCCTGGGCGGAGATGGAAAAGGTTTTGCCCTGTATTGCCGCAGGGGCATTTTCTGGGATGTCCATGCGCTGGCGTTCCAGACGCCCGTATTCTGCAAGCTGCTGCGCTTCGGCGCCGGAAGAAAAGGCAGCGATGGAATTTTGTGTGGCCGCACCGCGCATTTGCGGCGCAGAGGCGGTGCCGCAGGCAGTCGGCAGCAGCGCAAGCAGCAGAATGCTCCCCAGGAAAAAAGAGCGTCCGGTCATCGGTGGTTCCTCCTTTTATATGCGTTCAGTGCTATTTTGTGCCTGATAGGGCAAAGCATGCAAAGCAGGAACTGGAAATTGCACCATGTGGAAAACTCTGTGGATTATGTCGAAAACTTATTAAATCAGGGGAAATTCTGCAAAACAAGTGGAGTGAGAAAAGAAAATGTTAAGAAAAGAAGAAATGCAGATTGGGAAATTTGGAGAGTTCTGCCGAAATATGTCTAAAAAGCTGGGGAAAAGTGGAAAACACTGCTCTGCATGGTGCGGAGCAGTGTTTTTTTACGGGAGCATTTCCGGCGGAAAACAGGAAAGAATCTGTGCAAGGGATGCCACATCCAGCTGGCCCGGGGCAGAAGCCCGGGCGGCGGCACCAAAGGTCAGGGCGGAGCCAAAACACCCGCCGCAGATGCGGCTGACCATGCCCATGGCGCCCATGCTCATGGTGACCAGGGGCTGACGGGCATAGTGGGTATGCATTTCTTCTGTGGCGGAGAGGAGTGTCAGCACATCGGCGCGGCTGCGGGGCATCACGGCCAGTTTCAGCACATCACCGCCCAGATCCTGCATTTGCTGCAATCGGGCAAGCAGTTCTTCCCGGGGCGGCGTTTTTTCAAAGTCGTGGTTGGAAAGCACCACCTTCAGTTGTGCGCTGTGGGCGCTGTCCAGCAGGGCGGCCACGGTGTCCTCGCCGGAGAACAATTCCACATCCAGAAGGTCTGCGCAGCCGGAAGCGATCACGGCCTCGTTGAGCGCACGGTAGGCCGCAGTCTCCATGGGATGCGCGCCGCCCTCGGCTGCAGTGCGGAAAGTGGCCAGCAGGGGCGTTTCGCCCAATTGACGGCGCAGTGCACACAGGCATTGCACAACGGCGGCGCTGTTTTCCACTTGGGAAAAACAATCCATCCGCCATTCAGCGATGTCGGCGGCCGAAGCGGTGATGACATCTGCCTGGCGGAGTATTTCCGCTTCATCTGCGCCGGTGATGGGCGCTGCAATTTTCGGTTTTCCGGCGCCGATGGTGACGCCGCGCACCTGAACAGGATTCATTGATATCAGCTCCTTTTTAAATGCCGTTTGTTCCGAAAACGCACGGAAAGAAAGGCGGATGTTTTTTAAAATACGCTTTTAAGCGCTTTCAGCCGGGGAGACCGGAGGGAAAAACATCATCCAGAAGGCGGTCAGCAGCGGCAGACAGCACACCAGTACGGATTTTTCCTGCAGCACCTTGGTGCACAGCGTTCCCAGCACGGCGCCCAGCATGAAAACGGCCACTACGCATAAATGCTGCCGGGCACGGCTGCAGGCAGCAGCATCTTTTTTTGACAGGCCGGCATACAAACTGTCGGCAGCGCTGCGCAGATTGCCGGTACACATGGTGGTGGCACAGACGCTGCCGCGGATTTTGCGGAAGCTCTGGACCTGGATAGAGCACACGAAAGAGATCAGGGTTGTAACGACAATGTCATAGCGCCCATAAGGCACGAAGGCCACCAGCACCAGGCAGAGGGCTTCAAACAAAATCGTGATCTGCCGCCAGTGCAGTCGGGGATGAGGGGCGGCGGCGCAGCGAATTTTATTGGTCAGCAGCACGCCGCAGAAAAAAGCCGCAATGGGCGGAATATAGATAACCGCGCGGCGGAATTCTCCCTGGGCCAGATACAGCGCCAGCAGCACCAGATTGCCGGTTTCGCAGTTGGCAAAAACACCGCCGCGGCTTAAAAAGGTGTAGGCTTCCAAAAAACCGCCTACAATCGCCAGTAAAATACCCAGCGGCAAAGATTCAGATACTTGGGAATGGGTCAGATGATGCTTCATGGCTGGATGCTCCTGCTGAAAAATCTCCTTTATACTATACCCGTTTTGGAAAAGATGCAACAGCCGGAAACTGTTTCCAGCTGCAGAAAACGAAAAAACGGGCATATCCTGCAGTTTTTGCAGCGGGAAACTGGTTAAAAAAGTGTTTGACAAACCCGGTGGCCGCGTGCTATAGTATGGGCAGTTAGGAAAAACTAACCAAAGAAGGGAAGGCGGTGAGGCGGTATGAACCTGACAGAGGTGCAGGAGGGGAAGGAGTATATCATTCAGGATATTGTGACGGATGATGAGGATATGGATGCGTTCCTGTTTTCTTTGGGGTGCTATAGCGGCGAGTCGATTACGGTGGTGTCCCGTAAAAAAAACAGCTGCGTTGTGTCCATTAAGGACGGCAGGTATAACATTGACAATCAGCTGGCAGAGGCGATCGTGGTCTGATTCAGGCTGCGGACGCGGTATGCCGCTGTTTTTTGACAAAAAGTTTGCTTAAACTAACTTTTTGGGCAGACTTTGTCCGGCTTTTGACGTTTACGCCAAAAGGAATTGTGCAAAGAGGAGGAGAAATTGTTATGAGAATTGCTTTTGCAGGCAATCCGAACAGCGGTAAGACGACCATGTACAATGCGCTGACCGGCAGGAATGAGCGCGTGGGAAACTGGGCGGGTGTTACCGTAGAGAAAAAAGAGGGTCCCATCAGGAAAACATACTGTGATTGGAGTGAGGAGCTGATTGCAGTTGACCTGCCCGGTGCGTACTCCATGTCGCCTTTTACATCGGAAGAGAGCATTACAAGCAGTTATGTGCGTCATGAGAATCCTGATGTGATCATCAACATTGTGGACGCTACAAATCTCAGCCGCAGCCTGTTTTTTACCACGCAGCTTTTGGAGCTGGGCATCCCGGTGGTTGTGGCGCTGAATAAAAGCGATATCAACCAGAAGAAAGGCACTGTGATTGACACGGTGATATTATCGTCCAAGCTGGGCTGCCCGGTAATTGAAACGGTTTCCACGTCTGCCAGCGGCCTGGGCGAAGTGGTAAAGACGGCCGCCGGTTTGAAGGGACAGACCCAGCGCGCACCCTATGTGCAGACCGGTGTTGACCTGACGGACAAACATCAGGTGGAAGAGGCGGACCGCAAGCGCTTTTCCTTTGTGAATCAGATTGTTTCCGAGGTGGAAACACGCAAGGTGCAGACCAGGGAAAAAACCAGCCAGGACAGCATCGACGCAGTGCTCACCAATCCTGTGGCCGGCCTTTTGATTTTCGCGGGCGTGATGTTCCTGGTGTTCCAGATCTCCCAGACCTGGATCGGCCCTCCCATTGCAGATTTGCTCACGGGCTGGCTGACGATCTTCCAGGAAGCGGTTTCGGGCTGGATGTCCGGTGCATCGCCTTTCCTCCAGGCCCTGGTGGTGGACGGTATGATCGGCGGTGTGAGCGCTGTTATCGGCTTTTTGCCGCTGGTTATGGTCATGTATTTCCTGATTGCCCTGCTGGAGGACTGCGGCTATATGGCCCGCGCCAGCGTGGTGCTGGATCCCATCTTCAAAAAAGTGGGCCTGTCCGGAAAATCCGTGATCCCCTTTGTCATCGGCACCGGCTGCGGCATTCCCGCCATCATGGCCTGCCGCACCATCCGCAACGAGCGTGAGCGCCGCTCCACGGCCATGCTGGCCACGTTCATGCCCTGCGGCGCGAAAATGCCTGTCATCGCCCTGTTCGTGGGCGCATTCTTCCCCAATGCGGGCTGGGTGGCGCCTATGATGTATTTTGTGGGCATCGGGCTGATCCTGCTGTGCGCCCTGCTGGTAAATAAAATCACCGGCTACAAGGCCAGAAAATCGTTCTTTATTATTGAAATGCCCCAGTATAAAGCACCCAGCCTGAAGATTGGCGCCATGTCCATGCTGGAGCGCGCCAAGGCTTATATCATCAAAGCCGGTACCATCATTCTGGTGTGCAACACCGTGGTGCAGCTGATGCAGAGTTTCAACTGGCAGTTTCAGGTGGCGGAAACCGCAGATTCGTCGATCCTGTCCACCATTGCCCATCCCTTCGCTTACCTGCTGATCCCCATTGTGGGCGTCCTGTCCTGGCAGCTGGCTGCCGCTGCTGTGACGGGCTTTATCGCCAAGGAGAACGTGGTCGGCACCCTGGCCGTCTGCTTCGTGGGCCTTGAGAACCTGATTGACACCGAAGAGCTGGCCATGATGGAAGGCGCCGGTGCGGAAGTGGCTTCCGTGGTGGCGATCACCAAAGTTGCAGCCCTGGCTTACCTGATGTTCAATCTGTTCACCCCACCCTGCTTCGCCGCCATCGGCGCCATGCGCTCCGAGCTCAAGAGCGGCAAGTGGCTGGCCGGCGCAATCTGCCTGCAGCTGGCTGTTGGCTACACCGTGGGCTTCCTGGTATTCCAGGTCGGCACACTGATCACCACCGGCGCGGTGGGCGCAGGCTTTGTGCCCGGACTGGTTGCGGTGCTCTGCTTCGCCGCTGTGATTGTTTACATTGTCCGCAGAACCAATAGAAATCTGGCTGCGGAATATACGCTGAGCGCTGCGCAGTGAAAGAAGCAAAACATGTGCAGTTCCTGAAAGAAAAGGGGAGTTTGCGATGACAGATCTTGTTGTAATTGCAATTGTTGCGGTGATTATTGCCGCTGCGCTGGGGTACATTATCCGGGCGAAAAAGCGCGGAGTAAAATGTATCGGCTGTCCGGCAGCCGCTCATTGCCACAGCTGCAGCCAGGGCGAAAAATCGGCCTGTGAATGCAGCGGTAAAGAGACGCACCCCTGCAGCTGCCATACGGCGAAAAAATAACCGGGGGAAAAGTGCACCGCACAGCGCGGGCAATTCCCTATGCGATGCCGAATCCTACCATACAAAATGCAAAGCGCGCGAAGCCAGCAGGCTTCGCGCACTTTGCTTTAACGGGAACAGAGATCTGCGCGGTGTCCACGTTTTTCACACTGCGGAAGGCTTCAGGGCGCAGCTGCGGCTCGAGCTGTTCAGCTGCGGGTTTCCGGCATGGTGTAACCGGCCTTTTCAATGGCTTGGCGGATGGATGCATCGTCAATTGCATGCTCGGCAGATACAGTGACCAGTCCTTTTTTCAGGTGCACCACGCCGGAGACACCGTCGATGGAATTTACGGCGTCCATCACGCGGTTGGCACAGTTTTGGCAATGCATGCCTTCCACGCGAAAAGTTTTGACCTCGGCAGTATGCGTCAGTTTTTTGGGGCGGGCCTTGTATGTGCCGCCGCCGCAGCATCCGCCTTCTCCACGGAAGTGCTTGAGGCTGGCGCGTACGGCAAAAACCAGAACAACAATTACAATGGCGGCGATGATGAAATTTTGCATAGAACGACAGAGCTCCTTTCAGCGATATCTATGGCGCGCTGGACCGGAAAATCCAGCAGGCACATACGACTGTGGTTTGTTTTAGCTAACTGCAGTATAGCAGACCTGAAAGGAATGTCAAGGCGCAGCGGCGCGCGTTTTTTGTCGTTTCCCTTGGTGGTGTAAATTGACAGGATACGGCCCGGCCGATATAATAAAATAGTATATCAGTGGATTTCAAGGCGGGAAGAAGGTGTGTGCCGATGAAGCTGGGTGGAAAACTGATGGAGCTGCTCAACGCCATTCTCCGCGTCGGGTCTGTGGTGGTGGTGCTGGGCTGCGAAGTTGTGCTGATTTTGTACGGCATGGTAGAGCTGCAGCGCAGTGCGGCATACTTTTATTTCCTGATGCAGCTGATCAGCGTTCCGCTGATTTATGCTATGGTGAACAAGGAGCCGCGCTATAAGCTCAGCTGGGTGCTGATTCTGTTTGTGCTGCCCGGCTTTGGCTTTTTGCTGTATTTCCTGTGGGGCAGCAAGCGGGAATTCAGCTGGTTTAACCGGCGCTTTCGCCGGGCGGAGCACGAAATCAACGAAATGCTGCCCATCCGGTCAGAAACGGAGCAGCGCTGCTGCGAGTGCTATCCCAATGAAGCGCCGCTGGGGCGTTATCTTGCCCGGGCAGGCTATCCCGTGTATGAAAATGAAAGCACCTGCTTTTTCCCCTGCGGCGCAGCCATGTATCCCCGGATGATGGAAGACCTGCGCGCGGCGCGGCACTCAATCCACATTGAAATGTTTATTCTGGACCGCGGCAGCATCTGGGACGAGGTGTTTGCTGTTTTGAAGGAAAAAGCAGCTTCCGGGCTGGATGTGCGGCTGCTGCTGGACGATTTCGGCTCGCTGAAAGCAAGCACGCCCTCCTTTCGCAGGGAAGTGCGCCGGGCAGGCATTCAGCTGGTGTTTTTTGCGCCGATCAACAAGGACATTCTTCATGCATCTTTTAATTTCCGCACACACCAGAAGTACATTTTGATCGACGGATGTGTGGGCTACTGCGGCGGTATCAATCTGGCCGATGAGTATTTTGACCGCAAGGAGCGCTTTGGCTACTGGAAGGATACTGCGGTGCGCATTGCAGGCGAGGCTGTGCGCAGCATGGAGGGCATGTTTCTGGTGATGTGGCAGGTGTGCACCGGGAAAGCCGAGCAGCTGCCGCCGCCCCCGCAGCCGCGCCCGCCCAGGGGCGAAGCGTTTGTGCGGCCCTTTTCCGGCGGCCCGGCCAAAAATCCGGACAACCCCGTGCAGGTGCTCTATAATATGGTGATCGACCGGGCAACGCGCTGCCTTTATATTACCACGCCCTATCTGGTGCTGGACCGGCAGATGATTGAAGGCCTGATCCGCACGGCCAAAAGCGGTGTGGATGTGCGGATTTTTATGCCGGGTATTTATGATAAGTTTTATGTCCATGCGGTAAGCCGGCACCATTTCGGTGCGCTGCTGAAAGGCGGCATCCGTATTTTTGAATATACGCCGGGCTTTCTCCATGCCAAGGAACTGGTGGCAGACGGACAGCTGGCCATTTGCGGCTCGGTCAATCTGGATTTTCGCAGCCTGTGGGAGCACTATGAATGCGGCGCGCTGTTTGTGGGCGGCGCTGTGGTGGAGGAAATTGAGGCGGATATCCGCGCGATTCAGGAGCAAAGCCGGGAGATTTTTTATGAAGAATGGAAGCGCCGCGGCCTTTGGAAAAAGATTGTTGAGGAGTTTTTGTGCCTGTTGGCGCCGCTGATGTGAGAAAGGAGCCGCGAGATGAAACGACCCACTGTAAGCGTCATTGTGCCGGTATACAATGCGGAGAAAACACTGCGCCGCTGTTTGGACAGCATCCGGAGCCAGACCTGGCGGGAGATCGAAGTGCTGCTGGTGGACGACGGCAGTACAGATGCCAGTGCCGCGATCTGCCGGGAGTACTGCGCCCGGGACGGCCGGTTTCATTTAATCGCAAAGGAGAAGAATTCCGGCGTGGCCGACAGCCGCAACCGCGCGATTGCCGCAGCCACGGGAAAATATTTGCAGTTTGCCGACAGCGATGACTGGCTGTGCACCGATGCCACGGAGCGCCTGGCGGAGGCGGCGGAGAGCAGCGGCTGCGAGTTGGTTGTAGCCGGGTTTTACCGCGTGCTGCCGCGGCGGATCTATGCCCATCGGGCGCTGTTTATGGAGGGTAAGGTGAGCCGGGAGCGCTTTGTGGAGGGATTGATGCGGGCGCCGGCCAATTATTATTACGGCGTTTTGTGGAACAAGCTGTTTCGCACGGAAATTGTGCGGCTGCAGAAAATTGCCTGCCCTGATGATCTGGATTGGTGTGAGGATACCTCGTTCAATCTTAGCTATCTTGCCCATGCAAAGTTTGTGATGGTGCTCAGCGAGCCGGTGTATTTTTACACCAAGCAGAAAGGGAGCCTTTCTTCTGCGGGTAAAGTGCTGCCGGATATGATGAGCGCCAAGGTGCAGGTATTCCACCGCTACCGCAAGCTGTACCGCACGGCCAAGCCGAAAAGCAGGAATGCCATTGCGCCTTATGGATATTGGGTATCGGTACCCATTGACGGAGGTTACTCTGTGGAAGGGTATCGCAATCCGCAGTTTTATGCCGAAAAGCTGGAGAAAAAATCGATCCGCAGGCAAAAAAAGGCGGAAATGCGCCGCTCCCGCCACAAAAAGCAGCAGATCCGGCCCGGTTGGCTCGGCGGTCCGAAAAGAGAACTGTAACCCGTGCGGCGGAAAATCCCCCGAAGGATGTGATCTTCGGGGGATATTTTGATGGCGGGCGTTCATACTAAAGGGCATGAAAGTGACGAATTTACCCGGACATGACTCGTGGGTCCTGCTGTTGTTTTTAGGAGTGTTGTGCCTGGTGCTGGCGCCGGTGGTGGCACCCTGGGTGACACGCCTGGCAGGGCTTGTGATGGTGGTGCTGGGCGTTGAGCAGAGTGTTGAGGGCTTCCGCGAGAAAAAGTACCGGCATGCAGAGCGGATTCAGCCGGCGCTCGGGCTGCTGCTGGTGGTTGTGGGCGTCATTCCCCTGTGGATGGGAGAAGAAGCGCTGGTGCTGATCTGCGCGGTGTGGGGCGTATTCGGCCTGTTTCAGGCAGCCCATGCCCTGAACCATGTGATTGCTGCCGCTGCCTGCCGCCGGTTTTCCTGGTGGAAATGCACCGTGGCGCTGCTGGAGGTGGTTTTGGCGCTGGAATTGATTTTCTCCAGCGGCGAGGCAATTTTGCTCCATGTGCGCCTGCTGGGGCTGGAGCTGCTGGCGGCGGCCCTCTCCTACCGCAGCCGGGAGACCATGCAGCTGGAATAAATACAGATGCCGGAAAAGCAAGGCTTTGTCAGTGAGGGATCCTGCTGCGGATCAGCCCTTCCCTGCGGCAGATAAAAACGTCCCGCTTATGAGAACATGCAAGATCCATTCTCATAAGCGGGACGCAGTTTTATTTTCGGAGACAATGCTGCTTTTTACAGTTCGTTGATGATGGGCAGGATCATGGGGTTGCGGCGGGTAGTCTTGTAGAGATAGCTGCTGACGGCGGATTTTACCGCGCTGCGCAGATCATTTCCCTCGCCGCTGCTGCCGCGGCCGCGTTTGCTCCGCCGGCTCTTGGAAACGGTGTCTGTCACTACATCCTGCAGTTCCTGCATCAAATCGCCAGACTCCTTAACATAAATAAATCCGCGGGTGATGATATCCGGCGGCATCAGCAGTGCGCCGTTATCGGCGGACAGATTGATGTTGACCACCACCATACCGTCCTCGGCCAGGTGCTTGCGGTCCCGCAGCACTACGGCGCCCACGTCGCCCACGCCGTAGCCGTCCACCAGCACCTGACCTGCGGGCACGGAGCCATTGATGCGGATGGAACGATGGGTCAGTTCAATCACGCTGCCGTTTTCAGCGATGGCCACATTTTTGGCCTGCATGCCGAGACTCTGGGCCAGCTCGCTGTGAAGCTGCAGCATGCGCTGCTCGCCGTGGAGCGGGATGAAAAATTTAGGCGCGGTGAGGGCGTGAATGATTTTCAGCTCTTCCTGGCAGGCGTGACCGGAGACATGCAGGTGCCAGGCGCTGCCATAAATCACGTCGCAGCCCTTGCGGAACAATTCGTTGACCACGGTGCTGACGCTGTTTTCATTGCCGGGAATGGCCGATGCAGAGATGATGATGCGGTCGCCGTAGCCCACCTCCACCTGCTTGTGGGTGGAAAAGGCCATGCGGTACAGGGCGGACATTTCCTCGCCCTGACTGCCGGTGGTGATGATGAGCACCTTTTCTTTGGGCATACCCTTGGTTTTGCTGATGTCTACCAGGGTGTTCTTGGGGATATTCATATAGCCCAGCTCGTTGCAGACCTTTACGATGTTTTCCATGCTCCGGCCGGTCACTGCCACTTTGCGGCCGTATTTCACCGCGGCATCAATTGCCTGCTGCACCCGATGGACATTGGAAGCGAAGGTGGTCAGGATAATGCGTTTGTCACAGCCGGCAAACAGCTGGTCGAAGGTTTTGCCTACAGACCGCTCAGACTGGGTGTAGCCGGGGCGCTCCACGTTGGTGGAATCGCACAGCAGAGCCAGCACACCCTGTTTTCCCAGTTCGCCGAAGCGGCCCAGATCGATGATTTTGCCGTCAATGGGGGTGGAGTCGATTTTAAAGTCGCCGGTGTGCACAACTACGCCCATTTTGGTGCGGATAGCAAAGGCGGCGCTTTCGGCGATGGAGTGATTGACATGAATGAATTCCACTTCAAATTTGCCGGCTTTCACGGTTTTGCCGGCTTCCACCGTGGTGATTTTGGTTTGCTTGGTCAGGCCGTGCTCTTCCAGCTTCAGTTTGATCAGGCCCGCGGTCAGGCGGGTGCAGAAGATGGGCATATTGACCTGGCGCAGCACATAGGGGATGGCGCCGATGTGATCTTCGTGGCCGTGCGTGATAAACAGGCCGCGGATGCGCCCGGCATTTTTGACCAGATAGGATACATCCGGAATCACCATGTCGATCCCGTACATATCGTCGCCCGGGAAGGCCATGCCGCAGTCGACCACGATGATGTCGCCGCCGTACTCATAAACCGTCAGGTTTTTGCCGATTTCGTTCAAACCGCCCAAAGGGATAATTTTTAATTTTTCTGCCATGAATGACTGTCCTCCTAAAAAGTTGGTATGTAAGTTCTTCATGGCGCGCTTTTCGGACAGGGCAAGCGGGCAGAAACACCCCTGGAAAATATGTTTTCCAATAGACGCAAAAGGAACACTGTCGCCCCGAAACGGGGCGCCAGAGCACACGATCCGAAAAAGAAAGAAATGCATGGGGCCGAAACGGCCCTGATCCGCCGCCGGGCACCGCCATGCGCACTTTTTCGCCAGAATGAACTTGAAATATTTCTTCACGGAGCAAATCTGCGTCCGTTCAAAAATCAAAAAGACAAGCCGGAAACAGCAGGCCGCAGGCCTTGCTTTCCGGGGCTCCGAAAATGATGCGCGGAGCGCTTATTGCAGTTAGTATACCATAAAGGTTTGCAAAAGTACAGATGTTGTCGGAAATTTTGCAGAAAATCGAACGACAGGATGGAATTAATTGCGACAAAAACCTGCTGCAGGCGGGAGAAAGATGCCGGAACGGGGGAGGGAAAATTTGACGGGGCAGCAGCAGATTTTTGCGTTTTATGGTTGTTGCTTCCGGCAAAACATGGTATAATAGAAAAACTATACTGGATGATACTGCGGATTGAACGGCTGAAAGGCCGGGCGCCATTTCCCGGGCGCTGCGGCAGTATTCGGGAAACAGGCATAGAAGACACGGAGGGAAGACCTGTGAATAAAAAAATATCCAGGCTGATGGGGCCGGGGTTTCATTTTTCTTTTTTTGTGCTGATCTGCTTTGCGGTGGTTTCCGCGTCCTTTGACTTGACGATCGGTATCATCGAGGGAATCATCATTGTCATTTTGGCGATTTATTCCCGCCGCAACACGGCCAGCCGGAAAACCAATATTTTGAAATATATTGAAAGCGTCACCTCCAATGTGGACTCAGCGACGAAGGATACCATGCTCAATGCGCCGCTGCCCATGAGCATTTTTCGCCCGGAAACAGGGGAGATTGTCTGGTGCAACGAGGGATTTCAGGATATTTCCGGCTGCAAGGAGCAGCTGTTTGACAGCCGCATGGGCGATGTGGTGCCCAAATTCCATGCGCGCTGGCTGCTGGAATGCAAGCATGAAGCGCCGGAACTGGTTTCCCTGCAGGGACGCAAATACCGGGTGTATGGCAACCTGACGCAGCAGGCGGCAGAAAACGGGCATGATCAGGGACTGCTGGCTACTACCTATTGGGTTGACGTCACCGACAGTGAAGAGGCGGTGCGCCGCTACCGGGCATCCCGCCCCAATGTGGCCATCATTATGATGGATAACTACGATGATTTGACCAAAGGGCTGACAGATGTGACCCGCAGTGCCATGCGTGCCCGCATCGACCGGAAAATCAATGACTGGGCGGCGGAATGCCATGGCCTGCTGCGCAAATATGAGCGGGACCGCTATCTGTTTGTATTTGAAGATCAATATTATGAAAAGCTGGCCGGCGGAAAGTTTGCCATTTTGGATGCGGTGCACAGCATTGTCAGCTCCGACGGCGTGCCGGCCACCCTTTCCGTGGGTATCGGCCGGGGTGAAGGCACCTTTGAGGAGTTGTTCCACAATGCGACGCTGTCCATTGACATGGCCCTTTCCCGGGGCGGCGACCAGGCTGTGGTGCGCACCGATATGAATTTTGAATTTTTCGGCGGCCGGGCCAAAGAGACGGAAAAACGCACCAAGGTCAAATCCCGGGTGATGGCCACGGCGCTGGGTGAACTGATGAGCGATGCCGGGCAGATTTATGTCATGGGACACAAATTTGCAGATATGGATGCATTGGGCGCTGCGGTGGGCATTTGCTGCATCGCTCGCAAAAAGGGGAAAAAAGCGCGCATTGTGATGGATATGGAGAACAATGCCGCCGGACAGATGCTCTCCCGCCTGCGGGAGGTGCCGGAATATGGAGATGTCTTTTTGTCGGATCCCACGGATGCCCTGCTGCAGATGCGCGCCGGCGCGCTGGTGGTGGTTGTGGATACGAACCGGCCGGATATGGTGGAGGAGCCGAAAATCCTGGAGCGTGCCGGCCGGGTGGCGGTCATCGACCATCACCGCAGGGCGGCGACCTACATCGAAAATGCCGCATTGAATTTCCACGAACCTTATGCGTCCTCGGCCAGCGAACTGGTCAGCGAACTGCTGCAGTATCTCACCGATCCGGACGATGTGCTGGAAATTGAAGCGGAAGCGCTTCTGGCGGGCATTGTGCTGGATACAAAGAATTTCACAGTCCGCACCGGCGGCCGGACCTTTGACGCGGCGGCTTACCTGCGCCGCGCGGGCGCAGACACCGGCGAGGTGCGCCGCCTGTTCCAGAATGATCTGGATTCTACCATCAACCGCTACGATGTAATCCGCCGTGCGGAGAAGGTGCACGGCAATATTGCCGTAGCGGCGGTGGATATTGCCGTGGGCCGCGTGGTTGCCGCCCAGGCCGCCGATGAGCTGCTGCAGATTGCGGGCATCGAAGCGTCCTTTGTGGTGACGCCCAGTGGGGCTGACGTCAATTTGTCCGCCCGGTCCATGGGAGAGATCAACGTGCAGGTGATTTTGGAAAAGCTGGGCGGCGGCGGCAATGCCACGGCAGCCGGCGGCACTGTCAGGGATGCCAAGGTGGCGGATGTGCGCGCACAGCTGCTCCAGGCCATTGACGATTATCTGAAGTGAAAAAATCAACATAATAGAAATGAGGAATGGAATATGAAAGTCATTTTGCAGCAAGATGTTAAGGGCCAGGGGAAAAAAGGCCAGATGATCGAAGTGTCTGACGGGTATGGCCGCAACTTTCTGCTGCCCCGCAAGCTGGCGGTGGAGGCCACTGCCGACAATCTGAACACCATGAAGCTGCAGGAGAAGGCCCGCCGGGCGGAGGAAGCCCGCCAGAAGGCCCTGGCAGAGGAAATTGCCGAAAAGCTCAAGGGCCTGACGGTTAAAATTTATGCCAAGAGCGGCAAGGACGGCCGCCTGTTTGGGGCAATTACCAGCAAGGAAATTTCCGATGCCCTGGCTCAGCAGCACAATATTGAAATTGCAAAGCAGAAAATTGTGCAGGAAGAGCCCATCAAGGCCTGCGGCGGCTATCAGATCAAGTGCAAGCTGGGCTTTGAAATCAGCGGCACCATCAACCTGATCGTGGCCGAGGAAAAACAAAAACTCCGGCCGGAGGAAAGGAGCGCGCCGTCATGAGAGAGCACAGTGTTATCAAAGAACACGCGGCGCAGATCATCAGCGTGCTGGTGCTGGCGGCGCTGGCGGCTGCCGTTTTGGCGGCCTGGCAGGCATGGCGTGTGCTGGCTGTGCCGCCCGGCGCCGATACCGCCGCTCTGGAAACGCGCATCGACCAGACGGCTGTGCGCTATCCCCAGTGGGAGCTGGAAATGGACGCGCGCTATCTCGCCTCCGAACAGATCGGCGACCGACTGTATGTGGCTTTTACCAACGAGGCGGACGGCAGCCTTTGGGGCGCGATTTTCGCGCGCCATCCCTTCCGGGGCTGGGAAGTGGTCCGGATGGAAACCGGCGCGGACCTGCCGCTGACGTCTTTTGAGGATTTCGACGCCGGGCGGACCGTTGTGATCGGCACCGGAGCGGACTGCGCGCCGGTGGAGCGCTGGGCGCTGTGCCGCATGGAGGACTGGACGCCGGTTTACGGCGAAGCGCTGCAGGCGGCCCCCTTTGTACATGTGGAGGAAGGGCTGCTCTGCACCCTGGCGTATGATGCGGCGGGCAATGAACGGTCCGAACTGTTCGGCGCGCTGCAGACGCAC
>CAJFVV010000043.1 GCA_904420565.1 Candidatus Pseudoscillospira faecavium | reverse complement strand
GCGGAGGAAAGCAGCTCCTCAAACAGATCCATCATATCGTTGAAATCGGCATAAGCCTGGTAAAGCTCTACCGTGGTAAACTCCGGGTTGTGCTTGGGATCCATGCCTTCATTGCGGAAAATGCGGCCGATTTCATACACACGGTCCATTCCGCCCACAATGAGACGCTTCAGATTCAATTCTGTAGCAATACGCATATACATATCAATATCCAGCGTATTGTGATGGGTAATAAAGGGGCGCGCCGTGGCGCCGCCGGAGATGGTGTTCAGCACGGGCGTCTCCACTTCGAGATAGCCCCGCGCATCCAAAAATGCGCGCAAAAACTGCACGAACTTTGAACGCAGCTCAAAAGTCCGCCGCACCTCGGGATTGACAATCAGATCCACATAGCGCTGGCGGTAACGCAGCTCTTTATCCTGCAGGCCATGAAATTTTTCCGGCAGGGGCAGCAGGGACTTTGCCAAAAGCGTCACCGCACTGCAGCGCACGGACATCTCCCCGCGCTGGGTGCGGAACACCGTGCCCTCCACGCCGATAATATCGCCGATATCAAATTTCTTGAAGCCGGCATAGACCTCGTCCCCCAGCTCATCGCGGCGCACATACAGCTGCAGCCGTCCCGCGCTGTCCTGCAGATCGCAGAAACTCACTTTGCCCATCACGCGCTTGCTCATCATGCGGCCCGCCAGACGGACCACCGTTCCCTCCAGCGCATCAAACTCCGCGCGCACTTTGGCTGTGGTGCAGTTAAAATCATATTTCGTCTGCTGGAACGGATCCTGCCCCGCCTCCTGCAAAGCGGCAAGCTTGTCCCGCCGGATTTTCAGAATATCACCGGTGTTCTGTACTGCCTGCGGATTCTTTTCCTCTGCCATGGGTTTTCCCTCCTCTGCTTTGCGCGGCTCTCAGCGGTCGATGGTTTCCACGCGGTAAACAATGGCACCCACAGGCGCTTCCACCGTTACCTCATCGCCGATTTTGGCGCCGAGCAGCGCCTTGCCAAAAGGCGAATCTTCCGAAACTGCTCCATGCATCGGATCTGCTTCCTGGGAGCCCACCACCTGATAAGAAGCGCGCGCACCGTTTTTCACATTGGTCACGCTCACCTTGCTGCCGATGGTGACCTGGTCCTTAGGCTGGTCGCTCTCATCAATGATGACAGCATGCTCCAGAATATTTTCAAGCTCGGCAATTCTGGAATACAGTTTGCCCTGCTCATTTTTTGCTTCATCATATTCGCTGTTTTCAGAAAGGTCGCCAAAACCGCGGGCAATCTTAATCTGTTCGGAAACTTCATCCGCGCGGGTTGTCTTGTTGTATTCCAGTTCTTTCTTCAGTTCTTCATACCGCGCCGCGCTCATTCTGAATTCATTTGTAGCTGCCATCTATACCGATCCTTTCCCTCTGCGCATTTTGCACAGGTAAAATGCTATACGGCCGCCCCAGCAGCGGCCATATGAAGTCTATTTTATTACAGTGGATTATTATACGTCAATAAATGCTGCAATGTCAAGCATTTTGCATGATTTCCGTCACTTCCAGCTCATTCGCATGCACTGCCCCCATTTCCAGCAGCAGGGAAAGGAGCGCATTGCGGCAGCAGTCGGCCTGCACCTGCTCTTCCAACTCCGGCGGCAGGGCATACTCCACCCGGGGCGCTCCGTTCTGGTATCCTTCCGCTTCGGTTATGCTGCCAAAAGGCAGCCACAAACACCCCGGTGCACCGCAGGGCTGTGCCTCGCCAAAGGTCAGCACCAAATCCGCCTGACGCAGCTGTTCTTCCCCTGCATCACGCAGCACAGAAACGCCGTATTCCCGCCGCAGCACCGAACAGATTTCCGCGCCGTTTCCCCCGGCGTTGAGCATCGTGCAGCGGACATGCAGGGCAATTTCCATTAAAGCCGCGCGCAGCTGCACATCCATGCGGTCGCCCAACAATGCTGCACGGCATTCTGCAGGATTCCGCCCCTGCTCTGTCAAAGCCCTGCGCGCAATAGCGCCGGCAGTCATGCGCCGAAGGTAGTCTTCCCCCGCCTCCTGCACGCCATACCTCCGAAAAACAGCTGTATCACAAAACCCTTCCGGAAACAGCGCAGTATGCACGCCGGAGCGTTCCATCAGTTTGGCCGCCTTGCGCAGCCTCCTTTTCTGCAGCAGCACACTGCGGCTCTGCGCTACTGTGACCGCAAAAAATCGCACGCCGCAAATCGTTTTTGTCCCACACTGCACCGCAGCATGGCGGTGTTTGTTTTCCGCCTGCAGCACCAAAAAGCCAAACAAAAGACATCCCTCCCGCACATACTGTATGAACGGGAGGGATGTCCTTATGTCTTTTTACCAAGCTGCAATGTAGCCCGTCAAATAGTTCAAAGGATTGACACGCACGCCGCCTTCCGTGATTTCAAAATGAAGGTGCGCGCCGGTGGAATTGCCTGTGCTGCCGGTGATGCCCAGCACCTGGCCCTGCTCCACATTCTGGCCTGCGCTGACCAGGCGCTGGCTCATGTGGGCATACAGCGTTGTATTGCCGCTGCCGTGGCTGACCACCACATAATTTCCATAAGACTGGCTGTATTGAGATACAATCACCGTGCCCGCCTTGGACGCCAAAACCTGCGTTGTATAGCCCACGCCGCCGATATCCACGCCCTTGTGATTGGTGGAACCGATGCCACCGGGTGAACTGCGGGGGCCGAAAGGTGATGTAATGCGTTTACTGACCTTTTCCGGCCACATATAGCCGCCAGAGCCCATCCAAGAGGTCACCACACCGGTGGTTGCATTGCTGGTGCCACTGGTTGTCTGCTTGGAAAGTTCCACAATCCGGGCCTGAATATCCTCTTCTTCCTGATCCAGCGCATCCAGCGTATCCTGATATTCATCACTTTCCGCCTGAATTTTCTGCATCAGGGCATCGGCTTCTGCCCGCTGCGTCTCCAGCTCATTCTGGCGCTCGGTCAACTCTTCTCTGGCCGCCACCTGCGCCGCTTTGGCATCTTCCAGTTCCTGACGTTCCTGGGCCAGCTGCTGGCGTGTAGTGCGCAGATCCTCCATGATCCGCTCGTCATAATCCATAATCTCATTGATAAAATCAATGCGGCTGAGCAAATCGGGTACGCTGGTAGCTTTAAAAATCACTTCCCAGTAAGAGATGCTGCCGTTTTCCTCCATCACCCGCACACGCTTGCTGAACAGCTCATACTGCGCCTCTTCTTTTGCTTCGTTTTCCGCAATCTGTGCTTCTTTTTCCGCAATCAGCGTATCATATTCCGTGATCTGGGCCGAGACATTATCGATCTCCTCCTGAATCACAGCGCATTGTTCATCCAGCGCTTCTTTCCGCGCCATTGCCTCTTCTTTATCATCGCTCAGCTGATCCAACCGCTGCTGGACCTCTTCTTTTCTTTCATCGATAGCCGCAGCCTCATCTTTCAGATCATCAATCTCACTTTGAGTCGAAGCATCGGCCCCAGGGATAATCAAGGCCATACACAAAAGCGTCACCATCACCATTGGCAGAATGCGCCGGGCAAATATGCTGTTTTTCATCCTTACGCACCCTCGACAAAATAAGCGATCGTGCACAAAACAATCATCACGACCAGGGCAATTGCGAATTTAATAAAAGTCCGATACTGTTCTTCTTTGTATTTTTTCCCTTTTCTCGGTCCATGCATGATACTCATAAAGCTCATTCCTCCATTCGTCCGTTTTGCTCGTGTAAATCCACTTCAAAGATCCATAATTCCATATGGAATTACACCCGCAGGAACTTGCGGATGGCCATTAAGCTGCCTGCAATACCCACCAGCAGGCCGACAATGACAAAAATCACCAACACAGGGAGCCAAAGCTGTGTAAAGGGCAAAATATCCAGCAGCTGCAGCGTATCCGATGCATCAATACCCGCAGAAATACCGCTGTAAAGTGCCCATTGCAGGCCAAATGCTACCAACGCGCTGAACAGGCCCAGCAGCAGTCCTTCATAAACAAACGGCCAGCGGATAAACCCATCTGTCGCACCTACCATTTTCATAATGGCAATTTCGTCCTTGCGGTCAAATGTCGTCAATTTAATGGTATTGGACATAATAAACAGGGAAACCGCCAGAAGCACTGCAATCAACGCAATACACACTACGGTGGCCACCTGGCTGATGGTTAAAAAGCCCTTGGACAAATCTTCATCTGCCCGCACTTTAGCAATACCTTCTACTTCTCCAACATCCTGAGCAGTTTCCGTCATCAGCTCCAGATCATCCATCTGGATGCTGTACCGGTCCCGAAAAATTTCGGGGTCCAAATCTGCAAACAGGTCCATATTTTCTTCGCCGTATTCTTCCACATAGGTTTCCATGGCCTCTTCCTTCGTAATAAAGGTAACAGAAGCCACGTTATCAATTGCCTCCAAATCACTCTGCAATCCCCGCGCTTCTTCCTGCGTATAGGTTTCATCCACAAAAGCCAAAATCACACTCTGTCGCTGCAGGCTCTGCAAATTGGCGTTTGCGTTAACCGCCACCAGGGAAAATGTTCCCATAATCAGCAGGCAGGCAATGGTAATGCCCACTGCCGCAAAGGACATAAACCCATGGGAGAACATATTGGAAATACCTTCGTGAAAAAAATATTGAAAATCATGTTTCTTCATGCTGCGCCGTTCCTCTGCTGTAATCGTAATAACTGCCTTTTCCATCGCTGACAATCTGCCCTTTCTCCAGGGCAATCACCCGTTTGGAAAAGCGGTTGACCAAATCCTTTTCATGAGTGACCACCAGCATGGTCGTTCCCAAATCATTAATGCGCTCCAGAAGCGACATGATTTCAAAAGAGCGCTCCGGATCCAGGTTGCCGGTAGGTTCATCGGCAATGATGGTTTCCGGGTTATTCACCAAGGCGCGGGCAATGGCCACGCGCTGCTGTTCACCGCCGGAAAGCTCCCCGGGCAGACGGCGGGTCTTGTTTTCCAAACCGACCAGCTCCAGCACATAGGGAATCCGGCGCTTGATTTCCGCCGGCGGTGCTCCCACCGCACGCATGGCAAAAACCATATTTTCATAGACATTCTTTTTTTCCAACAGGCGGAAATCCTGAAAAATCACGCCGATGGTGCGGCGCATGAACGGAATCTGCCGTGAGGAAATATTGGTCATATTATAACCGTTGATCATGATACGACCCGCCGTTGGTCCGATTTCTCCTGTCAGCATTTTGATGATGGTAGACTTGCCGCTGCCGGAAGGCCCCACTAAAAAAACAAATTCCCCATCGTCAATTTCCATTGATATGCCGTTGATCGCCTTGGCGCCATTGGCATAGCATTTTTCCACGTTGATTAATCGAATCATGCAATAACCCTCATTTTGCTTTTTCGCAGCGCACAGCTCAGGCGTCAATCCCGCGGGAAGTCAGGTACTTCTTCACCATCAGCGCCACTTTAAAGGTAATGGCATCATCAAATTCCCGCAAATCCAACCCCGTAAGCTTTTTGATCTTTTCCAAGCGGTAAACCAGTGTGTTTCTGTGCACAAACAGTTTGCGCGCAGTTTCAGATACATTCAGATTGTTTTCAAAAAACTTGTTGATGGTAAACAGCGTCTCCTGATCCAGGGCATCAATGGGATTTTTCTTGAAAACTTCCTGCAAAAACATTTCGCACAGCGTAGTCGGCAACTGATAAATCAAGCGGCCGATGCCCAGATTTTCATAATTGATAATCCGCCGCTCCGTATCAAACACCTTGCCCACTTCAATGGCAATCTGCGCTTCCTTATAGGATTTTGCCAAATCGCGCAGATGGTTTGCAATGGTGCCGATGCCGATCATCACACGGCCTTCCCCATTCACTACATCGTCAATCTGCGCAGCAATTTTATCCAGCTCGTTTTCTCCGGCACCTTCAGACAACTGCTTGATCAGGGCTACATCCGCTTCGCCGATATTCAGCACGAAGTCATTCTGCCGGTCCGGGAATAAGTTCTGCAGCTGATCAATCAGGGAAGAGTCGGATTTGTCCATCCGGCGCAGCACAAAAACACCCCTGGGCACTTCTGTAGTGACGTGCAGTTCCTTCGCGCGCACATAAATATCGCCCAGCAGAATATTATCGGAAATAATATTTTTAATGAAGGACCCTTTGTCATGTTTTTCTTCATAGTGCGCCTTTGCCGTGTTCAGCGCCACTGTGGCCATGGCACACACAGTGTGGCTGATGCTGTCTTCCCCACTGGCAAATACAGCATAATCAAACCGAGCGCCCCAACCGGCCAGAGCTTTGAAGGTCTTTCCATCCAAAACGATTGCCGCGCCCTCCGCCGCATTGATGGCCGGCACATACTCCGGCCATTTCTTCCCAATGCCGGACAGCTCGCTGCAAGCCACAACCGTTCCTTCCGTATCAATTACACCGATGACCTTGTCTGTTGTTTCTTTTAACTGCAGAACCACATTCTGAAAAATTCTACCAGACATGCCCTCTTCACTCTCCCATCATTCTCATAAACAGACCCACATTTTGCTTTGTGCAATTTGCCATTTATGCAATCTGCCGAGTAAACTTCTTTCATTATAGCGGGAATATTGACACATTGCAATACTTTTCTTCTGTTTTCACCAAAATTTTATTTTATTTTTGATGATTTTGCTATACTTTACCAGTAGATTTCAGAGCAAGCAGGCTTTTCTGCTCAGATTCTGACAAATAGCGCCATGCTCCTTTTTCCAGCGCCGGATCCAATTGCAGCGGCCCCATGGACAGGCGCTTCAGATAGAGCACAGGCTTTCCCCGCGCCGCCAGCATCCGCTTGACCTGGTGAAATTTTCCTTCCTGCAGCGTGACATATGCACAGCTTTTTTCGCCGGAAGACAAAATTTCCAGACGGGCGGGCAAGCAGCACATGCCGTCCTCCAGCAGCATCCCAGCCGCAAAAGCTGCGCAGTCCTCCTCCGTCAGCCGTCCTTCCGTCTCTGCATAATAAACCTTGTCCACATGGCGCTTCGGTGAGAGAAGACAATGGGCCAGTTCTCCATCGTCGGTCATCAGCAGCAGGCCTTCCGTGTCCTTATCCAGGCGCCCCACCGGAAATAGGCCCAACTTCTGCAGATCCGGTGGCAAAAGCTGAAGCACCGTTGCCGTTCGCCGGTCTTCTGTGGCAGAAAGCACACCTGCCGGTTTGTGCAGCATCACATAGCGATGGCTGCAAAAGGGCACTGGTATGCCATCCACACAGAGCTCTGTCAATTCAGGGTCACATTTCTGCTCTGCCGTTTGTGCCGCTTTCCCATCCACCAGCACACGCCCCTCCCGGATCAGCTTTTTTACTTCTTTGCGGGACCAGCGTCCGCTGGACGCCAGAATTTTATCCAGCCGCATCTCTTTCATCGCCATTCTCCTTTTCTGTTGCTTGGTTTTTTATTGTATCATACTTTTCCCCGCAGCGGAATAAAATCGGAGACAAGGGGGTGCAAAAGCTTGCTGATCATGTCCACAAAACTGACAAAAGCAAAAGCCATTGCCGGCGTGTTAACTGGCGGCGCTCTGCTGACCGGCCTGATTTTTGCCGCCGGGCATTGGCACAACCAAAAAGTGCACGAGACACCTTCTCCGCAGAACATCAGCGACAATGCCGGGCGGGTTGCCTATTTGTCTGACTGGGGCTGGGAAGTGGATCCTTCCGCCATAGAAACACTGGATTTGAAACTGCCGGACACACTGGACAGCTCCTATGAAGAATACAACGTGCTCCAGGCAGAAAACGGGCTGGATCTGACAGCATACTGCGGCCAGCGAATCAAGCGCTATACCTATACCGTTTTAAACTATCCTGAGAAAGCCGATGGCGTGCAGGCAAATCTGTATCTTTGTGATGATACCGTCGTGGCCGGTGATATTATGGCGCCGGGCGCAGATGGATTTATCGCATCGCTGCAGTATCCGCAATAAAAAGGCGTCCGCTGCAAGCGGACGCTTTTTTATCGCTGTTGTTTATCAACACTTTTGTGCATGCTGATCATTTTCCGCTGGTTATAAAAAAGAAAGGCCAGTCTCAAGACTGGCCTTTCCAAAAAGCAGAAACTTAGTCCGCAACGTCAATAACAACGCCGGAACCAACCGTGCGGCCACCCTCGCGGATAGCAAAACGCAGACCCTTTTCGATAGCGATGGGGGTGATCAGCTCCACGTTCATGTCGACGTTATCGCCGGGCATGCACATCTCAGTGCCTTCAGGCAGAGTGATGATGCCGGTCACGTCAGTGGTGCGGAAATAGAACTGGGGACGATAGTTGTTGAAGAAGGGGGTATGACGGCCGCCTTCATCCTTGGACAGGACATACACCTGGCCGGTGAACTTGGTGTAGGGATGAATGGTGCCGGGCTTGGACAGAACCTGGCCACGCTCAATACCATTACGGTCAATACCACGCAGCAGAGCGCCGATGTTGTCGCCTGCTTCTGCATAGTCCAGCAGCTTGTGGAACATTTCGATACCGGTAACAACGGTCTTCTTCTTCTCCTCGGACAGGCCGACAATCTCGACTTCCTCGGACAGCTTCAGCTGACCACGCTCCACACGGCCGGTAGCCACGGTGCCGCGGCCGGAAATGGTGAACACGTCCTCAACAGGCATCAGGAAGGGCTGATCCGCCTTACGGTCGGGAGTGGGGATATAATCATCCACTGCATCCATCAGTTCCTTGATGCAAGCATACTCGGGAGCATTGGGATCCTGAGAATCGCTGGTCAGCGCATTCAGAGCAGAACCCTTGATCACGGGGATATCATCGCCGGGGAACTCATAGTTGGACAGGGTCTCACGGACTTCCATCTCAACCAGCTCCAGCAGCTCCTCATCGTCCACCTGATCGCACTTGTTCAGGAAAACAACCATGGCGGGCACGCCGACCTGACGGGCCAGCAGGATGTGCTCCTTGGTCTGAGCCATGGGGCCATCGGTAGCTGCGATAACCAGGATAGCGCCGTCCATCTGGGCAGCACCGGTGATCATGTTCTTAATGTAGTCGGCATGGCCCGGGCAGTCCACATGGGCATAGTGACGCTTTTCGGTCTCATACTCCACATGAGCGGTGTTGATGGTGATGCCGCGCTCTCTCTCTTCGGGAGCCTTATCGATGCTGGCATAGTCCTCGAACTGTGCCTGGCCCTGCATAGCCAGCCACTTGGTGATGGCGGCGGTCAGCGTGGTCTTGCCGTGGTCGACGTGACCGATGGTGCCGATGTTAACATGGGGTTTGGTTCTTTCAAACTTCTGCTTAGCCATTGTTGAAAATCCTCCTTAACAATTTCATGTGATCGCATAAATTACCATTATGCGCATAGTTTACAACAAACGCG
>CAJFVV010000042.1 GCA_904420565.1 Candidatus Pseudoscillospira faecavium | reverse complement strand
TATGACCTCGGAAATATTACAAATCCCCAATCCCGTGTCGATCAGCAAGCTGCGCTCTGTGCCGTTCAAAAGGTAACAGTGCGTCTCATCCCAATGACGGTATTCGCTCACGATATAGGTGTCTCTATCAACTTTGTCTATTGTAAACCAATCGTTCATTCTGCTTTTCCTCATTCTGATTTGGCATTTTTATTATTTAAAAACAATATATCATATGGGCGCTTATCATGCTACCCTTTTGCTGTCCACTCCGGGCAGAAGAGTAGTGGTCTGCTTGCGATCTTTCTCTTGCCAGTTTCCCATGTTTATTGGCATTCATCGCCGTTCAAAATCAAAGAAAGTGAATAAGTACATTTATCCGTGACCGGCAGACGAAGAAGATTGTAAAGAGTACCATCCGAAAGCTGGATGCCATCCCGGAGCCAGAGTGCCGCCGCTTTATCGCTGACACAAAACAGCTTTGTGGATTTGCTGGACGGGAACAGCTTGCAGCGCAAGCTGTTCCCGTCCAGCACAAGTTTGTAATTCATCTATTCCAAAAGAAGGGCGGTCATTGTATAATAAATCAATATCATAAAGAGATTTAGGAGAAATACGCACATGCGCATAAAGCAAGCTGTTCTATCAGATTTAAGCATAGTCAAGAAAATTTCAGAGGTTACCATCTCTGAAATCTATCCGCATTACTACCCTAAAGGAGCAGTAGATTTTTTCCTTACACACCACAGTGAAGCCAACATTCTTAGTGAGATTAGACTGAACCGTGTTTTCCTTTGCCTTGATGCGAAGCAAAATGTTGTAGGTACAGTTACGATAAGGAAGAATGAAATATGCCGCCTTTTTGTCCTTCCCTCATACCAAGGAAAAGGATACGGTACAGAATTGCTTGACCATGCAGAGAAAGAAATTTCCTGTCAATATTCAAAAATCGTGCTGGACGCTTCATTGCCAGCCAAAAAGATATATCTCCATAGGGGATATAGAGATGTAAAATTTAATATCATTGCCACAGAAAACAGTGACTTTTTATGCTATGATGTTATGGAGAAACGAGCATAAATACGGACGAAACCATGTATAAACTGCCAGTCGAGCCATCTAAACTTGCAGTCGGTTGAGTATAGAATGGAGGGAATGGTATTATGCAATCATCAAATCAAAGGAGCAAAAACACAATGAAAAAGCAAACTTTTGGAAGTATGATTGCAACCTTGCGTAAAGAGCAGGGAATGACACAACTTGAACTTGCTGAAAAAATGGGTGTCACGGATAAAGCTGTTTCAAAATGGGAACGGGATTTATCTTTTCCAGATGTAAATTCAATTCCAAAACTTGCTGAGATTTTTAATGTGTCTGTTGATGAACTTATGCAGGTAAAAGCAGATACAAAAGAAAAATCAGAGGGAAAAAAGGTTTCGGAAATCGTCGATGTTGTCTTGAAAGGCATTGCATTGGCAATGGGTGTTGCGGTTGTTGTTTTATCTTTTATAGAAGCAATCGGAACCAATGAAGCCATCAGCATGTTAGGATTAGGGCTGGCTTGTTTGGCCATTTCCCAATTTCCGAAAAAAGACCGGATTTAATAATGCCCAAACGATTGTACAAAACGTATTCAAACCAAAGTTGTCCGGGCTGTGGAAAAATCCGCAAGCCTGAATTTGAGGAATTTATCTTCAATGCCATGCGGATGAGATTTATGCTGCCGTACAGAAGCCGATCAATCATAGTTTGTGAAACAGGCGCCCCGCGCCGCCGCAGGCGGGCGTTGTACCAAAAGCAGAAACGTGCTATACTACAGCAAATAGATTGATGCCTGGAGGCAAAGTCATGGAAACAGAACTGAAGAGAACCTGGAGCGAAATTGATCTCGATTGCTTGCTGTATAATTATCACGCGCTGCGAGAGCGCATAGGAGAGAACGTCAGGTTTTTGGGCGTTGTCAAAGCGGACGCCTACGGCCACGGTGCTGTGCAGGTGGCACAGACGCTGCAGGAGGCCGGCGCAGATTATCTGGCGGTATCCAGCTTGGATGAGGCGCGGGAATTGCGCAATCACGGTGTGACCATGCCCATTTTGATTTTGGGACATACCCCGCCGGAACAGGTGGGGGAGCTGATTCGTTTGGGAATTACCCAGGCGGTTTCAGCGGAAGCAAAAGCAGAGGCATACAGCGCCGAAGCACTGCGCCGGGGCGGCACCCTGAAAATCCATATCAAAGTAGATACCGGCATGTCCCGTCTGGGCTTTTTGTGCGACGGGGAACATTTCGAGGGAGGAGTCGCCCGCATTGCCCACTCCTGTGCGCTGCCGGGGCTGGATGCGGAAGGAATTTTTACCCATTTTGCGGTTTCGGATGAACCGGGAGAGGAAAACGAGGCCTATACGCGCCGTCAATTTGCGCTGTTTTGCCGCGTCATCGATGCGCTGGCGGCAAAAGGGTGCACCTTTGCCCTGCGCCACTGCGCCAACAGCGGCGCTGTTGCCTATTATCCGGACACCTGGCTGGATATGGTGCGGCCGGGGATTCTGCTCTATGGATTGACGGAAATGGCCGAAGAGCTGGGCCTGAAAAGCGTGATGAGCCTAAAGACCTCCGTCAGTACGATCAAAACCTATGAACCGGGGGTCACAATCAGCTATGGCCGCCTGTTTACCACGCAGCGGCGCACCAGAGTCGGCGTGCTTCCCATCGGCTATGCCGACGGTTTTTTCCGCACCTTTTCCAATCGTTTCCGGGTGATGACGGAAGACGGCCCTGCGCCGATTTTGGGCAGGATCTGCATGGATATGTGTATGATTGATTTGACCGAGTGCCCCCATGTCGGCGTGGGCAGTACCATTGAGATTTTTGGGCGGCATAATTCCGTCAACGCCATGGCCCGCATGGCGGATACCATTCCTTATGAGCTGGTCTGCGCGGTATCAAAGCGGGTGCCGCGCCTGTATTGCAGGGATGGAAAAGTTGTCGGGCGCAAGCTCTGGATTGAGGAGTGACACCGTTCGACCGAAAGGCGCATACAATGCGATAGGGATGCTGCGGCAGGGAATTTTCGTGCTGCGGGGCGGTATAAATTCCGCTCCTGCGTGGGAGAATGATAGTACCCTCTCTTTTCGGAGCCGGGGCTGCCGCGGAACCCGCTCGGTATCCGGGGGGACAGGGAAACTTTTCTTCCGGCGGAGTGTGAGGCTTTTTGGATACGAACGTAAAACGGGGCGATATATATTACGCCGACCTCAGTCCAGTTGTTGGCAGCGAACAGGGCGGCGTTCGGCCGGTGCTGATTGTACAGAACGACACAGGAAACCGGTACAGTCCCACAGTGATCGCTGCCGCGATTACATCTCAGGTCAATAAAGCCCGCTTGCCGACGCATATCGAATTGTCATCCAAGAAATATGGACTTACCAAAGATTCTGTGGTTCTTTTAGAGCAGATTCGCACGTTGGATAAGCGCCGGCTGCGGGAAAAAATGGGACGGCTGGACCCGGAGCTGATGGAAAAAGTGGATTCGGCCATTGCGGTCAGCTTTGGGCTGCCAAACGATCATTTGGTGTAGCAGTTTTGGCGGGTATGGGCGCAATGGCGCTGTGCCTGACCAGGCAGAGACAGAATGCGGTTTGATTCGGACCGCGGAGCTGTGCCCGCTGAGAATACCGCAAAAAATGTGCATAACCTGCAAGCGCCTGTGCATATCATTGCACAGGCGCTTTCTCATTTGAGGTGAGGCATATGGATGAATTTTTGGTTTATCACAATGAGGCGCCCTGCGGCACGGTGCGTATGGAGCCGCGGGGCCTGTATACGCTTTTTGCCGCCTGCTGCGGCGCGAGAAAGGGGCGGCTGTATTCCCTGGTGCTGGAGGGGGAGAAGGGCAGCGTTCTGCTGGGTGTTCCCGAATGGCGGGACGGCTGCTATGTGCTGCACCGGCTGCTGGCCAATCGGACATGGCAGACCATCGGCGCCATTCGCTGTGCCCGGCTGAATGAGCGCGGTGCGGCGGAAGAGATTTCCACGGCGCTGCCGGAGCAGGGATGGCTCCGCCTGGAGCATCCTGAATATTTTTTCCGCACGCCCACGCCGCAGCTGGCCTGCTGCGGGGATTGCTACTGGAGGCCGGCGGAGGAAGGCGGCAGGTATCTCGCGGTGCCCATGGGGGATGGGCGGCCGTTTTTGCTGCCGCGCTATTTTTGTTTCGCGCACACGCAGCTGCTGTGGGGAAAGCCCTATGCGATTTTCCTCTTTGACCAGGAGCAGCAGCCCTGCTTTTTTTAGAGCAAAAGCGCTGCCGGAAAAATCCGCAGCGCTTTTGGGCTTTTTTTTGAAAGGCGCTTATCCAATCCGCCCGGACAGGGGCGGAGAAGCAGCCGTTTTTTTACTTTTTGTCCTCTTCCAGCAGCTTATTCAATTCGCGCATAAAGGTATTGATATCCTTAAACTGCCGGTAAACTGAGGCGAAGCGGACGTATGCGACCTCGTCGAGACCCTTGAGCTTATCCATCACCAGCTCGCCGACATGCTCGGTGCTGATTTCGCGCTCCAGGGAATTTTGCAGCTCCTGCTCGATTTCCTCGCCGATTTTTTCCAGCTGGGCGACGGAAACCGGCCGTTTTTCGCAGGCGCGCAGCATGCCGTTGACCAATTTGCGCCGGTCAAAGCTCTGGCGGCTGCCATCCCGCTTCACAACGACCATGGGCAGGCTCTCCACCGTTTCATAAGTGGTAAAACGCTTGCCGCAGGAAAGGCATTCCCGGCGGCGGCGGATGCTGCTGCCCTCTTCGGCGGGCCGGGAATCGACCACCTTGCTCTCTTTATATCCGCAGTATGGACATTTCATAGCTTCCCTCCATCATGCCGGGCAAAGCAGCGCCGCGGCAAAGTGATTCTGCAAAGCGTTTACAGGACAAGTACCAAATCCATTATAACATGGCGCAGGAAAAAAGAAAACGCATTTTTTCCAGAGAATGGGAGGAACTTGCCGCCGGGCGCGTCACTGTACCAGCAGCTTTTCTCCGGCGAGGTAGATATCTCCCGCGCCGACGGTCAAAATCAAATCGCCGTCCCGGGCGACGGAGCGCAGCGTTTCCGTCACTTCGTCGAGCGTTTTGCAGTAGATGGCGCCGGGAATCGCGTCGGCCAGGTCCTTGGAGGAAATGCCTAAGGTGTTGGTTTCCCGGGCGGCGAAGATTTCCATCAGAATAGTCAGGTCAGCCAGCTTCAGCTCCTCCACAAACTCAGAGAACAGCGCCTTGGTGCGTGAATAGGTGTGGGGCTGGAAAGCGCAGATTACGCGCTTGTAGCCCAGTTCTCTGGCGGTCGTCAGCAGGGCGTGCAGCTCGCCGGGATGGTGGGCATAATCGTCGTAGACTTCTGCGCCGTGATAGTTGCCCTTGTGCTCAAAGCGGCGGCCTGCGCCGGTAAAGGTGGCAAGGCCCTTGGCCACGGCGTCGCCATTGAGTCCCAGCGCCTTGGCGGCTGCTGCGGCGGCCAGGGCATTGAGGATATTGTGCCGCCCGGGCACGCGCAGCGCTACATGGCAGTAAAGCGTTCCGTGCTCCAAAATATCAAAGGAGGGGCGGCCCTTATCTTCCGTGATGTTGGCGGCGGTGAAATCCGCCGGGTGCTCCAGGGCAAAGGTGGTGATGGGATGGGGCAGATTTTTCACGGATTCCATGGCGCCGCTGTCGTCGGCATTGACAATGACGCTGCCGTTTTCCGGCACCAGTTCCGCAAATTGATGGAAGGAGTGCTCCACGTCGGAGAGATCCTTAAAAAAGTCCAGATGGTCGGCTTCCACATTGAGAATGACCGCCACGGTGGGGAAAAAGCTCAGAAAAGAGTTGCAGTATTCGCAGGATTCCAGGACAATGGTGTCGCCGTGCCCCACGCGGTAGCCGGAGCCCAGCAGGGGCAGCGTGCCGCCCACCATGATGGTGGGATCCAGGGCGGCGGCCATGGTGATGTGGGTCATCATCGAGGTGGTGGTGGTTTTTCCGTGGGTACCGGAGATGCACACGGCGTTTTTGTATTGCTGCATAATGGCGCCCCAGGCCTGGGCCCGCTCGAAAACAGGGATGCCCTTGGCATGGGCGGCAACGATTTCGGGGTTGTTGTCGTGCACGGCGGCGGTGCGGATGATATAGTCACAGCCGGCCACATTTTCCCCATAGTGGCCGATATTGACCTGAATGCCGAGACTGCGCAGATGCGCGACGGCCTCGCTTTCCCGCATGTCGCTTCCATGCACTTCGATGCCGGCGTGGTGCAGTACTTCGGCCAGCGGGGACATGGACACGCCGCCGATGCCGATCAGGTGCGCCTTTTTGCCGGGCACCATATATTGACGGATATCTTCCATAAAAACCTCCAATAGGATGAAAAAGCAACCTGTGGGCTTGCCAGTGGTTGCAATTTTTGCAAAGCTATTATAATATTATAATACTGAATCGGGGAGAGTGCAACACCCCGATGTATTTGCAGGGGGATTCTGCCATAGTTTATGCAGAAATTTGCCAGAATCTTACCGTTGGACGGAAAAGGAGGTGCGGTGCGTGGCGCGGATTCTGCCGGAAGCGGCGGCTGTATTAAAAAATCTGGAAACGGCCGGGTATGAGGCATACCTGGTGGGCGGCTGCGTGCGGGATTTGCTGCGCGGCGAAACGCCCGCGGACTGGGACATTGCAACCAGCGCCCTGCCGGAGCAGACCATGGCGCTTTTCCGGGGGGACGCGCTGCCCACGGGGCTGCAGCATGGAACGGTCACCGTCCGCCGCGGCGGCATGTCCTTTGAGGTGACCACCTACCGCCTGGATGGGACTTACGCCGACTGCCGCCATCCTGACAGCGTCACGTTTACCCCCAGCCTTTTTGAAGATTTGCAGCGGCGGGATTTTACGGTCAACGCGATGGCGATGAGCCGCGCAGGGGTATTGCAGGACCCCTTTGGAGGACAGGAGGATTTGCACAGCGGGGTGCTGCGCTGTGTGGGGGCGCCGCGCCGGCGGTTTTCCGAAGATGCGCTGCGCATTTTGCGGGCCTTGCGTTTTTCCGCGGTGCTGGGGTTTTCCGTGGAAGGGGAAACGGCGGCTGCGGCCCATGCCATGGCGCCGCTTTTGGACAAGGTGGCGGCAGAGCGGCTGCGCGAGGAACTTTTGAAGCTGCTGTGCGGCAAAAATGTGGTGCCTGTTCTGCTGGAGTATCCCGATGTGCTGGGCGTGTTCATCCCGGAGCTGTTGCCGGCGGTGGGGTGCGACCAGCGCAACCGGCACCATTGCTACACGGTGTGGGAGCATATTGCCCGCTCTGTGGGCTTTGCTGCGCCGGAGAGTGTGCTCCGCATGACGATGCTCCTGCATGATTTGGGAAAACCCGCCTGCATGACGCTGGATGAAGCGGGCGAGGGGCACTTTAAGGGGCACGCGGCGGTGAGCTGCACCATGAGCAGGACGATTTTGCAGCGCCTGCGCTTTGACAAGCGCAGCGCGGAGCAGATTTTAACTTTGGTCAAGCGGCACGATGCGCCCATCGAGCCTACAGAGCGCGCCATGCGCCGCCTGCTCAACAGGCTGGGCGAAGAGGGGGCACGGCAGCTGCTTCAGGTCAAGCGGGCGGACAACCTGGCCCAGGCCCCCGCCTATCACGGCCGCCAGCGGGAGATTGACGCATTGGAAACGCTGCTGCAGTCGGTGCTTGACCAGGAGGAATGCTTTTCCCTGCGGCAGCTGGCGGTGAACGGCGATGATTTGCTGGCCCTGGGCTATCGGGGGAAGGCGGTGGGCGAAGCGCTGCAGTTTTTGCTGGACCAGGTGCTGGACGGCGCGGCGCCGAACGAAAAAGCCGCCCTGCTGGCGGCGCTGCAAAAAAAATAAAACTCCGGGATCCATCGGTGCATGGCATTTCGGAGTTTTTTGTTTTTGAATAGACACGCTAAAAATTCATGCACCCGGAGAGAAAGAGAAAACGAGGTGATGTCGTTTCTATGTTGGCATATTATTTGTCCCTGCTGAACAGCACAGATCCGGAAGATGATTTGCTGCTGACGCGCCTTTATGAGGAACACGGGGCGCTTGCAGTGCATGTGGCCAAAGGGATTCTGCATGACAGGAATGCCGCCGAGGATATCGCCCACGATGCCTTTGTCTATATGGCGGAGCATTTTGCCGGTTTGGACCGGAGCAGCCTGGAGAACTTGCGCGCCTATTTGCTGCGCTGCGTGGTATCCCGCGCTATCAATGCTTATCACATGCGCCGACGGGAAAGCAGTTATGACGAATACGTTGAGCTGCAGGAAACCGACCTCGGTATCCGCTCAGGCAGCGCGGAGGATGTGATGCTGGATGCGGAGCGGATGAACGACATGATGGAAGCGGTGAAAGCGCTGCCCGCGGTCAACCGGATTGTGCTGGAGCTGCATTATGAGGGCTGGCCCTCCACGAAGATTGCAGAGCTGATGGGAACGACGGATGAGACGGCCAGAAAACGGCTGGAGCGCGGCAGGAAGAAACTTTGGGAGGAACTGCATAAGGAGTGACTACCTATGAGCAGGCAAATATCCTTTGATGAAATGGTGCGCCTGGCATTGCAGGAAGAGGAACGCCGCCGCTGGGCGGCTTATCCCGACCGGGAGACGCTGCGCAAAACCTACGGCGATCTTTCCGAATTGAAGGCGCGCATCGACGCCACCTTGCGTGCGCACCGCCTTCAGAAGGAGCAGGCGCTGCCCCGGCGCGTTTCTTTGCGCTCGTTCAAGCGGGCTTTGATTCTGGCGGCTATTTTGCTGGCGCTGTTCTCCGGCATCATTCTGGTGTCTGCCGAAATCCCGATGAAGGTGAAACAGATGATTGTGGAGTGGACAGAGCGGGATGTGGGTATTTCCTATGAGGTGGAAGGCGCGGCGCTGCAGTCCCTGCCGGCAGACTTTGGGCCGCATTATATCCCGGAAGGATTTGAATATGTGGAGGAGGAATCGTATCGAGATGAATATGGAAGTTCTTTGATTTATCGTTCGAAAGATCAATCCGAATTTTTAAATGTTAGATTTGAATTTTTAACTGACAAAGAAATTTTAAGAACTGATAATGAAAATATTATTTATGAAATGGTGACAATAAATGGAGGTTCAGCTTATCTTGGTACATTTCAAAAACATAGCGGATACATTCTTGAATGGAACGCTGTTGGGATAAATTACTATATTTATACATCTGCTGATATTTCGACAGATGAACTGTATAAAATTGCAGAAAATATTTATTAATTTAGTTTGAGTAAAAATCTCCTGTGTTTTACATGGGGGATTTTTACTTTTTAAGTGAAAAAAGATATAAAATTTGCACAAAATTCACAAAAAACAAAAATTTGAAAAATTTTGGTCACGTTTCTCGATTCTGAATTGTTTTAACATCGTATGGTATATTGCGCTGGAAGGGAGGTCGAATATATAAGCGCGGCCATGAAATATTATTCAGAAAAGAGGAATTGTCAATGATGAGAAAATCAAAAACTATCCCTGGCATGATCACTTTACTTGTAACGGTTGTTATGCTGCTGACATTAATAGGTAGTGCATTTGCCTCCAATGCACAGACATATAATAATGATGAGAGCAGTGTCTATGGATCTATTTTCCCAACGAGATATTCAGCGAGTGTAACAGCGCCAGTCGGTACAACCAAAACGGAAGTTACTGCTACTCTATATCAAAAGCAGTTGCTATGGTACACAAAAGTGGATTCTGCAAGCAATAGTGCAAATACAAACTACTGTGCCGTTTACAAAAATTATACAATGGAATCAGGAAAGACTTACAAATTGGAAATTGAAGCGAGAGTCTATAATGACGGGGTGTGGGATACCCTTGAAGCTACTACAAGTGGTTCATTCTGAGCCTGTGCGTTTGCGTAGAACTACGTTGCGCCACAAGCACGCGGCGACGTGTCCCCAGCCTATGCGGCAGGGGCAATCTGGCAGCGCAGCTCCCTTTATGGGAGCTGCGCTGTGAGATGTTTTGTCACATTTTGGTATTTTTGGACAAGATTTGTCAAAAAGGTGGATAGGAGGTCTATACAGATGTATAATGATCCCATCGATTCCCAGCAAAAACCGCCCTCTGGCGAAGGGCAGAGAGAAATTGGAAGAGGAGACAGAGATATGATGGAGCAAATGAGTGCGATTAAAGAGCTGGTCACCCTTTTGGGCGGAAACAGAGCGAGACATTGTTATTATGTTTTGTGCTGCGCGATCTATGTGGCGCTGAAGCATTATCCCGACGAACCGCGGATGCGCGACATCTGTGCGGAAGCGGCGGCATTGTTCTGCCTCAATGCGGACGCTTTGCCAAAAGCGCTATCCCGTGCAGTCATCGACATTTGGGAAACGGGCGACCGTTCCGCGCTGGAAAAGCTGTTCAGGCGCTGCCTGGTGGAAAGACCCACGCCGAAATGCGTGGTGCTGGTCGCGGCCCAATATCTCAAGCAGGAGGAGATGAGGTCCGCATGAAAGCTGCATATCGATGAAACAGCCCCGGCAGGTTGCGCCAGGGCTGTTTTTTTCTGCAGTTTTTCAGCCGCAGTGGGATGCTGCTTCCTCCAGCAGGGGCGGCAGCTCCAGCAAATCGCGGATCGTATAGTCGATCTGCAGCGTTTCAGGAGCACGCTGGCCGCCGGGGTTGTACCAGCAGACGGGCAGCCCTGCGTTGATGCCGCCCTGGATGTCGCTGGTCAGAGAGTCGCCGATGAGCAGGCAGTTTTCCCGGGTAATACCCGGAATCTGGGCGAGCACATGGTCGAAGAAAAAGCGGCTCGGCTTTTCATACCCCACTACTTCGGAGACAAAGGACGCCTCGATATAGGGCGTCAGCAGTGACTGCTCCATGCGGCTGGTATGTACGCTTTCCACGGAATTGGTGAGGATATAAAGCTTATGGGTTTGGGAGAGAATGCGGCAGACTTCCTCTGCATGGGGCATCAGAAAACTGCTGGCGCCGAGAAAGGCCATAAAATCCTCGTTCACGGCGGCAGGGTCCTCCTGGCGGTGCAGCGCATCCAGAAACAGGCGAAAACGCTCCACCTTCAAATATTCCTTGGTGATGGTGCCGCGCTCCAGCGCCCGCCACATGGACTGGTTGAACTCTTCAAACAACGCATGGCTCGCCTCGTTGCAGGGGAAGTGATATTTGGCGCACAGCAGCGTGAAAGCCCGCTGGCCGTTGCGGGAAAAATCCAGCAGTGTGTCGTCTGCGTCGAACAGCAGATAAGGATACTTGCTCACAGAGCCACCTCGCTTTTTGCAAATGGGCAGGGCGCAGTTTATGCGCCGCCGCTTCGCCTATTATAGCACGCACTGTGCCGCGGTGCAATCACAAACGCGCTTTGGCAGGAATAGGATAAGGGCGGAGGGAGGATTATGGAACAAACATTTTTTGTGGCGGGAGGAGATGCCCGCCAGCAGGCGATTGTGAAGCTGCTGAAAAAGCGCGGCTGTGATGTCGGCGCCTTTGGTTTTGCACCGGAGGACCGGCTTACGCCGGCGCTTGCCGCGCAGATTGGTGCGGCGGACGTGGTGCTGCTGCCGCTGCCGGCGGCGGATGGCGGCGGCTGCCTGAACGCGCCCTCCATGGAAAAAAAGCTTCCCATGGAGATGCTGTGGTCGCTGCTGCATCCCCGCCAGAAGCTGTTCGGCGGCATGCTGAGCGAAGCGCTGCTGCGCAGCGCAGCGGAATACAACCTGCTGCCCATCGATTATTTTAAGCGCGAAGAATTTGTGCTGCGCAATGCCTATATCACCGCAGAAGGCGCGCTGGAACTGACCATGCGGGAGCTTCATCAAACGGTGCGGGGCCTGCAGTGCGCCGTGCTGGGATATGGCCGCATCGGGAAATTCCTTGCGCGGCTGCTGTGCGCCATGGGCGCCCGGGTGACGGTGGCGGCCCGCAAGGGAAAGGATCTGGTGCAGGCCCAGCTGGACGGCTGCGCCGCCTGTCCCCTGGACCGGGTGGAGGAGTGCCTGCCGCCGTGCGATGTGGTTTACAATACAATCCCGCATCTCGTTTTGGACCGCGCACGCCTGGCCTGCCTGCCGGAGCGGTGCCTGTGCATGGATCTTGCATCCAAGCCCGGCGGCGTGGATTTCGGCGCGGCGGAGGCGCTGGGGATAAAAACCCTCTGGGCCCTGGGCCTGCCGGGGAAAATGGCGCCGGAGTCTGCGGGAGCGGCGATTTTGGATACAGTGCTTCAAATTCTCGCAGAACAGGAGGTGCCTGCTTGAAAAACGAGCGGGTGGGATTTGCTTTTTGCGGATCCTTTTGTACGCATCAAAAAGTCCTGCAGGCGTATCTGCGCCTGACGCAGGAATATGAAACGGTGGTGCCCATCGTTTCAGAAATCGCCTCCGCCACAGATACCCGCTTCGGGGAAGCGGAGGCCTTTATGCAGACGGTGACCCAGGCGGCCGGAAGGGCGCCGATCTGCGCGATTCCGGAGGCGGAGCCCATCGGCCCCAAAAAGCTGCTGGATATTTTGGTCATTGCACCCTGCACAGGCAACACCCTGGCGAAACTGGCCAACGGCATCACCGATTCCGCCGTGACGCTGGCGGCCAAAGCACACCTGCGCAACGGCCGGCCGGTGCTGCTGGCCATTGCCAGCAACGATGCCCTGGCCGCCAATGCGGAGAATCTGGGGAAGCTGCTGGTGCGCAAACACTATTATTTTGTGCCCTTTGGACAGGATGATCCGGAGGGAAAGCCGTGCTCCCTGGTTGCGGATATGGCAAAAATTCCGGAGGCGGTGGCTGCCGCCCTGCAGGGAAAGCAGCTGCAGCCGATGCTCCTGCGGACATAATGGAAAAAGCCGCCTGAATCCATTGCTGTTCAGGCGGCTTTTCTTTATTCATGTTGTGGCTCCTGCTGCTGGCGGCGGATCAGGCCGCAGCTGCAGGTTTGTTCTTCCCGCTGCTGGGGTGTTGCGTGGCAGCGGCCCACCCGCTGCCGCGGACATTCGGTGCAGTCTTTGCGTCCGCAGGCCCGTTGCATTTCCATGGTTTTGTTCCCTCGTTTCTCGATATCGGCATGCTGCATATTCCATCACTGGAGCCATTATATCACGGCTTGACCTGCTGCGCAATGCAGGGCCGTGGAATTGGATTCGGTGCGCGAAGACGCGATGTTTTCGGTGCGGGCAGCGCCGTGCGCTTGTCATCGTTTGGGGGGGCGGCCGGATGCCGGGAGAGTATTTTTATGTTTTGTGCGTCTCTTCCGTCAAATCATACGGCGTGGTCTGGTATACATAATAGTTGAGCCAGTTGGTGTAAAGCAGCTGGGCGGCGCTGCGCCAGCGGACGATGGGCGTTTGGCCGGGATCGTCGTGGGGAAAGTAATTCTGGGGCACATGGATGGGTTTCCCGGCTTCCACATCGCGGAAATATTCCTTAGCCAGGGTATCCCGGTCGTATTCCGGGTGTCCCATGACGAAAAACTGATGGTTGCGCTTGGTTTTCACGGCAAAAACACCGGCAGTGGGGGAGGTGGACATCAGTTCCAGCTCCGGCACCCGCAGGATTTCTTCCTGAGGAATTTCTGTCCAGCGGGAATGCGGGGCGAAGAATGTGTCGTCAAAGCCCCGGAAAAAGGGTGAATTGCGTTTGATGACCGTGTGCTCAAACACGCCGAACAGCTTTTCCGGCAGCTGACGCTTGCGCAGGCCGTAGTGGTAGTAAAGCCCGGCCTGAGCGCCCCAGCAGATATGCAGGGTGCAGTGCACATTGGTTTTGCTCCACTCCATAATCCGGCACAGCTCATCCCAGTAGTCCACATCTTCAAAATCCATGTTTTCCACCGGCGCGCCGGTGATAATCATGCCGTCAAAGCGCCGGGATTTGATCTCATCAAAAGTGCAGTAAAAAGATTCCAGGTGCTCCTCGCTGATGTTTTTTGCAGCGTGGCTGACCACCTGCAGCAGTTCCACGTCAATTTGCAGCGGCGTGTTGGACAGCTTGCGCAGAAGCTGGGTCTCCGTGGTGATTTTGGTGGGCATCAGGTTCAAAATCACCAGCTTCAGCGGGCGAATATCCTGGTGCAGTGCGCGGTGTTCCGTCATGACGAAAATATTCTCGCTCTCCAGCGTGGCGGTAGCCGGCAGAGAGTCCGGAATACGAATCGGCATAGGGGGTCACTTCCTTTGGTTTTTCTCCATAATACATGGTATCCTACCACACTTTTTGGCAGCCTTCAAGCATATACCGCTGGATTTTTCCTGGATTCAGCCGAATGCTTGTCCTTTTTACCCCGGCCTGCTCGAACTTAAGTCTGAGCGAGCCGGGGGCAGACCGAGATTCGGGCGAATTACAGCGCGGATTTTTGAAGAAGGCTTGCGGGAATATCAGGCGATAGAATTGCTGGCCGCCTTTGAAAGATCCGGGGCTTTGATATACATATATAATAGAAACGGATTTTTCTGTAATTAATCCGGTATAATTAGAAGAAAACTGCACATACTTCCTGTTAGGCTGTGCAGAAATAAAAGAAAAATAAAAAAAGGTGTTGACAAACTATGGCTGATTTGGTATTATAGCAACACTTTCGACATTTGCTTTGTCGCTTGCGAGCGACAAAGCGGTGAACAGGAAGAAGAGAGGACCACAAAAAGAAAAAGCTGAAAAAAGTAGAAAAAAGTACTTGACAAAGCTCGAGAGATGTGGTAATCTAAATAAGCTGTCCGCGAGGGCGGCGG
>CAJFVV010000041.1 GCA_904420565.1 Candidatus Pseudoscillospira faecavium | reverse complement strand
CTTGGGGCCTTCGTCGTTCATCCACTGCTCATAGGGCATATTGCTGAACATCTGGGAGCAGACCCAGGCGTCCTTCATTTCGGGGCCGAACTGCTTGAGGCTGTAGAAATAGGGGCGAGGCCAATGATGAGGGCCATCAATCTTATGTATTGTTTTAGAAGTCAGCCAGCCAATGCCCTGATCGACCACGCGCTTGGCGTAGACCAGTTTTTCGCCGTAGTCGCAGGAAGACACACCAACGGGATTCTTCAGTTCATAACCCAAGAAATTAGTTTTCAGATTTGCCATACGATTACCTCCATTCATTTTCTCCGCTTTTACATTTTCCAATCTTTTTTATTACATCATCCGGCCGAACCCTGCCTGCAGCCCATAACTGTGAAAAATCTCAGCCACCTCATCAAGCTCTGGTTTTTCCAGTGTCCGGAATCTGCCGTAAGGAGAACGTTTGCCAAGATAATGATATTTACCAGCTCCAAGGGTATGGAGCGGGTTAATATCGATGTGCTGAATCCCGTGTGCCACGGCGAACTTTGCTGTGGCGTGGATATTTTCAGGATCAGAATTGACATCTGCGATCAGCGGAAGGGATATGCGCGTTTCCACTGTGGATGTGATGATCTTTGCATTTTTTTGAATCAATTCGTTGGAAACTCCGGTCCATTTTTTATGTAAAACAGGATCCATATGCTTAATATCCAACAGAACCAGATCAGTATATGCCAAAATTTTCTCCAGTAGTCCGCTGTCGCCATAGCCGGTGGTATCCAGTACTGTACCGATGCCCTGGGCTTTGCAGCGTTTAAAAATCTCCAATACAAATTCACCGTTGGAGAGCGGCTCGCCGCCGCTGATGGTCACTCCGCCGTCTTTTCCGTAGAAGCATTTATCCCGTTCAATCACTTTCATCAGCTGGTCTGTTGTGTACCACTCTCCTGAAATTTGAAGGGCGTTGTAGAGACAGGCATCTACACAAAGCATGCAGCGATCACATTGCTTGCGGTTGATACGAAAAGGTGAGGCGTACTGCGAGCTGATAGCCTTTTGCGGGCAGACAGCTTCGCATGCGCCGCACCTGCGGCAGCGATTTGCCATGTAGTACAACATTTGTTTTTTTTCAAAAGTCTCTGGATTAGAGCACCATTTGCAGCGAAGGGGACAACCTTTCAAAAAAACCGATGTGCGGATTCCAGGACCGTCCCGCGTTGAAAAATTGGTGATTTCGGAGACCAGCGCCGTCAAAGAAACTGCCATGGTTCTCTCTCCCTTCTCGCACCCATACAAACCCAGACAGAAGCATTTTCAAAACTTATGTTATGCTGTCAACACTTTTTCGAATGCTTCAAATCTACTTAAAACTATAGCGCACACATTTTTTTTATCAAGAACTTTGGCGGATATTCCAAAATAATTACATCATTTAGGGTGCGGATTGTAATTGTTCACAAAGATTGGCATAATTTGCAAGGAGAGAAATTATAATAAATTTCAAATGATGCGATTATTTAGTGTAATTATTTACAATCTTTGGGGAAATTGCTTGCAATCAAAAAAGAAATGGATTGTAATGATTACACAAATAAAACAAAATAATCAGTTGTTCGTTTGGCTATTTAGCCTATGCGCTTTGAACAACAAAGGCCATGGCCTTTGTTGCACAGGAGACTTCCCTGTGCAGCAAATGACGTTACCATCTCTTGGAATCATTGAGACAACCCGTTGCTCCGCAAATAATCATCACCAGCAGGAATGAGAGGCACAGCAGCAGCGTATAATCAATACCGTGTGCTGCAGATGTGTAAAACAGCTGGCAATCCGGCTTTGAAGGAAGTGCATTACACTCTGGCTGCAGGCAGCACCTGTAGTGCAAAGTGTTTTTGTAAAATTAAAATTGAAAGGGTGTTGAAAGATGTTAGAGAACAAAGCAAAGATGCTCGGTGCAGTGATCGATGAGGATGAGATCAAGAGAAGAGGAAGCGCAGTATGGCCCTATGTGCATTTTAAGCCCGGCACGCCTGTTGATCCGGCAGAGATTGACAAGCTGATGAACGGCCTGGTGGATATTCACGTCCATGGCGCACCGGCCGGCGGCTGGCTGGCAGGACGGCCCACGGTCGTACATACCACCATGGAAGCCAGCAAGGAGAAGGTCGGCGCTTTGGTCTTTAAGGAT
>CAJFVV010000040.1 GCA_904420565.1 Candidatus Pseudoscillospira faecavium | reverse complement strand
GGAGATTGAAATCTACTACCGTTTTATCGGCAAAGTGGAGTAAAAACGCAAATAAACCATTTATCTCTTTAAGTTGGGGAAACCGGGCGGGGCATGCCTGCTGTGGACTTGCTGGAGCCTTTGGCGGCAGCCCTGGGCCTTTCTGTCAGCGACCTTTTGAGCGGCCGGCGGCTGAGCGCTGAGGAGCTTCCCCGGGAATCCGGCATGCAGTTGGTGGACACAATGAAATGGGATGTTCGGCGCCTGCGCATCGGCGCATTGGCGTTGCTGGCGATTGTGCTGGGGATTGCCGCTGTCATCGTCGGCTTTCACTGGTGGACCAGTGCTCCGGGCAGTGACCGCCAGGCCCTGGCCCGAAATGCCGTGACCTATTTTGGCCAGAAGCGCGGCTACGCGCCGGACGCACTGGAACTGGTACAAATCAGCAGGAAAGAAAATTACCTGGCCGCCCTGGCCAGGGACCCGGCAGAAGACCGCTGGACGCTGTGCATTTACAGGCGGGATGACCTGTTCCCCGACCGCTGGCACTGCTTTGGCGGATCGCCTGGCTTTTACTCTGGCGCATACGGATCTTGGAACAGCGCGGATGCCTACACAGCCATCATTGTTTATTGCGGCTGCGAACTGCCGGAGGAAGCTGCCTACTATACTTTCCAGCATGAAAGCATCACCTATGTCTGCCCCATAGAAAACCGGCAGTTTCTCGATATTTTCCTTTTCCGCGATGCGGAAAGCTGCGTTTCGTACAACGACCGCTTGCTGGATGAAAACTATCAGGTTTTGCCGCCATATTTCCCTCTGCGCCCGCCCCGTTGAACGCAATCACCAAGTAAGGACAGTCTTACATTGCTCCGGCGCAGACACAGTCGGGAAACGCCGCAGTATCGCTTTTTCGCCAATTTGTATGAAGGTCTGACGCACTGCACAGCAAGAAAAGAAAAATAACGATTCCCCGATGTTGTATCCATTTGCATCAGCATTTCCGCTCCGCACCAGCGCGGAGCACGGTCAATAGAAAAGCCAGAGTGACTACCGGGCACAACTCACATAGAGTTCTAATTACCCGTGCAGCAAAATAGAGGGACGGCTACCCCCAAGTCTGCTACCAAAGCCCTCTTTTTCTTCTCCACCGTGCACGGCGCTCTTCTTTTTCTCTGCGTATGGAGAAAAAGAAGAGGGGGGTGCATCCCCAACAAAGGAATGGTATTCCCCAGAAGGAGCACCCATTCCCAAATCCAGGCGCTGCCGCCGCAGCGGCGTTTTGGAGCGCAACCGCCCGCAGGGCGGCTCTTAGCGCACAGATGCGCGTTTCTTTTTCTCCGGCAGAGAGAAAAAGAAATGGGGGCGCATCATCCTGACCTGTCGAGGGCAAAAGTTTTCCCATCCTTTTCAGGGAGAACCTTTCAAGCCGTGGCCCCTTGACAGGAGCAATTTTAACACCAGCAGGGAATAAAAAAGCGCGCTTTCAGGTTTGACACGGTGAAAGCGCGCTTTTTTCATATGGTTGATTATTTATGACACTGCTCTTTGGAAGCGCAGTGCCCGCAGCGGCCCTTGCAGCCGCTGCAGCTGCAGCCGCCCTTGCCCCGGAAGGAGCGGACGATGCGCCAGAGGATGTAAAAGACAGACCAGCCGATCAATGCAATCAGCGCTGCATAGAGCAAAAACAAAAGCATGGCGCCTGCCTCCTCTCAAAAGATCAGCGAGCCGATCTGATAGACCAGCATCGAGGCGAGATAGGCCAGTCCCAGCTGCCAGCCCAGGCAGGCCAGCGTCCATTTTGCGCTGCCCATTTCCCGCCGGATGGTGGCGATGGAGGCTACGCAGGGTGTGTAGAGGGCGCAGAACACCAAAAAGGCATAGGCCGCCACCGGCGTAAACGTGCCGCTCAGAGCCAGGGCTACCGTGGCGCCGGAGGCCGTCAGGGAGAAGCCGTAAAACAGGCTCATGGAGGATACCACAGCTTCTTTGGCAATCAGACCCGTCAGCAGCGCCACCGCCGCCTGCCACACGCCGAAGCCGCAGGGGATGAACAGCGGCGCAAGCACCGAGCCGATGTTGGCCAGCAGGGAAGCGGATACATCCGTGGTGAACTGGCCGTGGAGGGTAAAACTCTGCAGCAGCCACAAAACCACGCTCATGGCCAGAATCAGTGTGGCCGCCCGGGTGAGGAAGTCTTTCACCTTTTCCCACACATGGGTGGCGACATTGCGCACCGTGGGCATGCGGTAGGGCGGCAGTTCCAGCAAAAACGGGGCGGCGGCGCCGCGAAAGACAAAACGCTTCAGAATCAGGCCCGAAAGAATGGCCAGGCCGATGCCGATGAGATAGAGGGAGACGACAATCAGCGCCCGGTGGGTGGGGAAAAAGGCGCTGACCAGCAGCCCGTAAATGGGCAGCCGGGCCGAACAGGACATGAAGGGCACCAGCATGATGGTCATGCGCCGGTCCTTCTCATTTTCCATGGTGCGTGCTCCCATGACGGCGGGCACTGTGCAGCCAAATCCCATCAGAAGAGGGATGAAAGCCTTGCCGGACAGGCCGAAGTGGCGCAGCGTCCGGTCCATGACAAAGGCGGCGCGGGACATGTAGCCGGAATCCTCCAAAATGCTCAGGAACAGGAACAAAATGGCAATCATGGGCAGGAACGTGACCACGCCGCCCACGCCGGCGATGACGCCGTCACAAACCAGGGAGATTGCCCAGGGAGCCGCGCCGATGCCCTCCAGCGCGCCGCGCACCACGGGATCCAGTCCGTTTTCGATGGCTGCGGCCAGCAGATCGCTCAGTCCGCTTCCGATGGGGCCGAAGGTGAACCAGAACATCACCAGAAGCATCAGCACAAACACCGGCAGCGCCCAGATTTTATGGGTGACTACGGCGTCGATGCGGTCGGTCCAGCTGCGCTCGCCCTGGGCGCGCCTGCGCCTGACGGAAGTCTGCACCACCGATTCGATGAAGCGGTAGCGGCTGTCGGCAATCAGGGTCTCCCGGTCGCCCAGGGGGGAGGAGGCCTCGTATTCCTCGGCGATTTCCTCCACTTTGGCTTTTTCCCGGCCGGAAAGGTTCAGGGCTTCGGCCACCTGGGCGTCTCCTTCAATCAGCTTGATGGAAGCCCAGTGGGCGGGAATACCGGCGGCATAGGCTTTATCGTGAATCACTTCGCCTACCCGGTGGTGGATTTCGTGGGTGTATTCATCGTATAAATCGTCGGGCTCCACGGTCAGGCCCGTGTGCATCTGTTCGTGGGCTGTGCGCAGCAGGGCATCCAGCCCCTTGCCCTCCCGGGCGGAGATGGGGATGACCGGGATGCCCAGATGACGGGACAGGCGCTCCACATCGATGTGGTCGCCGGCTTTTTCCACTTCATCCATGAAGTTCAGAGCCAGCACCATGGGCCGCTCCAACTCCAGAAGCTGGGTGGTGAGGTAGAGGTTGCGCTCCAGATTGGTGGCGTCCACGATGTTTAAAATGGCATCCGGATGCTCCCCAATGATAAATCTGCGGGCCACAATCTCCTCCATGGAATAGGGGGAGAGGGAATAGATGCCGGGCAGGTCCACAATGGTCATCTCCTGCCCGTCCAGATGGGCGGCGCCCTCCTTTTTCTCCACGGTGACGCCGGGCCAGTTGCCCACGTACTGGTTTGAGCCGGTCAGGGCGTTGAACAGGGTGGTTTTGCCGCAGTTGGGGTTGCCGGCCAGGGCGATGCGCCAGCGGTGGCTGTCGTGGGCGGCGGCGTCATAAGTGCGGGGGTGGTCGGCGGATTCATCCCGGTGGGCCTGACCCATTTTATCGCGCCGGATGCGCCCCACCTGGGGAGGCACGCGCTGTTTCAGCTCTTCACCGGGGCGCAGCAGGCGCACGGTGATCTGGGCGGCGTCCGCTTTGCGCAAAGACAGCTCATAGCCCCGCAGAGCCACTTCCAAAGGGTCTCCGAAGGGGGCGACCTTGACCAATGTCACTTTGGTGCCCGGGGTCAGCCCCATGTCAATCAGGCGGCGCTTGACGGAGGCGGACTGATTGGCGATGGAAAGCACCTCGCAGCTGCATCCGCTTTGCAGATGATCCAGGGTGTCCACCTTTTGGGTGCTTTTTCCCGTTGTATCTTTCATAGGCATTTTCTCCATATCCATAAAACAACAGCGGCGCACAGGCGCGCCGCACGCAATCCTTTCAATTTATTATAACGGCTTGCTGCGGTGCGGGCAATGACAGAATGAAAGAAAAAGGACGGCGCCTGCACAAAATTTTTTGTGCAGGAACGGCGCTTCGACCAGTTTTTATCTCTTTCGCAGCCGGGCAGGCGTACAATGCGGGCAGAAATTTGAGGAGGCGCGGCGATGAGAGCGATGGTATTTGGAAAAATGGAGCGGCAGATTCTGTTGGGGGTGCCGGTGCTGTTTGCAGCAGGAGCGGCGCTTCATTTTCTCTATGGGCTCAGCGGCGCGGCGTTTGTTATCGGTTTGTTTGCCCCGGTCAACGAGAGCGTTTGGGAGCATTTGAAGCTGGTGCTCTGGCCGGCAACGCTGTGGTGGGCGGCGGGGTATCTTGTGGGCGGACGACGGCGCGCTGTGGATGCTCCCGCCTGGTTTGCCGCCGCCCTGGGGGCGCTGCTGACCATGCTGTGCGCCATTCCTCTGCTGTTTTATTTTTACACCGGGGCCTTCGGTGTGGAGGCTCTGGGTGCTGATATTGCGCTCTTTTTTGCCGCGGTGGCTCTGGGGCAGTGCGTGGGGCTGCGCATTTATCACCGGGGCAGCAATGTATCCTGGGTTGTACCGGTGCTGGCGCAGATTGCGCTGCTGGTGCTCTTTGTGCTGCTGACTCTTTCCCCGCCGGATCTGCCGCTGTTCTGCGATCCTGTGACCGGCGTGCGGGGGATTTTCCAGAGCTGACGGTATGCCGGCCAGAATAGCTGCGGAAAAGGCTTGAAAAATAAAAAACGCCGCGCTATAATAAGCCGTGAAATTTGCAAGTTTCAGATATAAGTTCAAATCGGTTGCAGACATTAAATGTCACTCTGCCATTGTCGGACGGCGGAGGGGCATTTCTTTTTTTGCAAAGAAAAACAGGAGGAAACGATATGCCAAGAAGCAAAAGAGAAGCACATTGTTTGAGTATTCTGATGAGTTTGATGATGATCTACATCATGGCAGCGCTCATGCGGTTTTGCATGGTGGTTCTGATGACGTTCTTCATGACGATTTTCGGCACAGCGGCTGCGGGCCGCACCGGCCCGGCTGCTTTGGCAGACTTTTTCATATATTTTCCCTATAATTTTATAATGGCGCTGCCCATCCAGATGTTGTTGATTGCACCGCTGTCGCTGCGCATTGCACGCATATTGACGCAGCGGGAATAAAACGGTAAAATCTGATTAAGAACAGGGCGTTTGCCAGAAAGGCAGGGGTGTGCCGTGGCGGAATTGGATGAGCTGGAGTATTTGTCGGAATATCGGGAGGACAATCGCATCGAAGCGAAACGCGCCCAGGGCGGATTGCCCCACAGCCTGTGGGAAACCTACTCCGCCTTTGCCAACACCCAGGGTGGTGTAATTCTGCTGGGTGTGGCCGAAGCGGCGGACAAGACCCTCTATTCTGTCCGCTTGCCGGATCCGGAAACGCTGGCGGAGGGATTTTGGCGGGCGGTGAACGACCCGGCTGTGGCCAGTGTCAATCTGCTGAAGCCGGAGGATGTGCGCATTGTCAAGAGCGGCGGGCACCGCATTGTGGTGATTTTTGTGCCGCCGGCGCCCCAGGCGCTGCGGCCGGTTTATGTGGGCGGCGATTTGTATGCCGGGTCCTATTATCGCTGCGGCGAGGGGGATCGCCGGATCCCCCGGGAGGAAATCGATGCGCTGCAGCGCCGGGCGGCGGAGCATGCATGGGCGGCAGCCGCTGTAGAAAAACATCCCGGGCAAGCTTAGGGCTTGCCCGGGATGTCTGCTTTTTCAGAAACGGCTCAGAAGAATTTGCTGATGCCATCTGTCGCCAGGGACTGATCGGCGCTGATGGTAATCACAAACTTGATGTTGTGCTTTTCGGAGAAGTTGTCCAGCCAATCCAGGAAGCGCTCCACTTCCGGGGAGATGTCGCTGGGGACAATTTTGCACAGGGAATCGATAAAAATCTGGGAAATGTCATAGTTGCCGGCATACAGGCCGCTGATGAAGCCCTTGAGCGCATCAAAGGAATCAATGGAATAGTCGCTGGCTTCCACCAGACGGATGCTGTTGTGAATATCATAGGTCAGTTTGGAGCCGCGCTCGATGCACACCACATTGCCCGCTTCGGTTCTGGCGGCCTCATTGATCAACTCGATCATTTGCTTGGTTTTGCCGGTGCCCTTGACACCCATAATCACTCTTACCATAATCTTGTCAACTCCTTTAATGATTCAAAATGGAGATAGTTTCTTTTGTGCATTCAGCATATCATATTTCAAGGCAAATGACAACCACAATCTCACAGGAACCATTCCCTTTCTTTACAAACAGGCGGCGGGGAAACTGTGCCGATCGGTGCGGCGGCGCGCTCGCTCTTCCTTTGGCTTGCAGCTGATGCGTTTGGAGGGGTGGGATGCCTGCGGGATGCGCTGAAAAGGCTCCTGTTTATTTGCCTAATTTTGCAAGAAGTTCTGCGCGCTTGTCCTCATAGCCGGGTTTGCCCAAAAGGGCGAACATGTTCTTTTTATAAGATTCCACACCGGGCTGATTGAAGGGGTTGACGCCCAGCAGGTATCCGGACAGGCCGCAGGCATATTCAAAGAAATAAATCATTTCGCCCATGGTTTGGGCGGTGTTCTGCCCCACCTGCACGATGAGGTTGGGTACGCCGCCCTCCACATGAGCCAGCAGCGTGCCGTCCATGGCCTGCTCATTGACAAAGGAGAGGTTTTTGCCGGCCAGGAAATTCAGCCCGTCGCCGTCGGCCTCGTCCCGGGGGACGGCAAGGTCATGCAGGGGCTTTTCAAAGCGCACCACCGTTTCAAACATGAGCCGCTCGCCCTGCTGGATGTACTGTCCCATGGAGTGCAGGTCTGCGGTGAATTCCACGCTGGCGGGGAACAGGCCCTTGCCCTCCTTGCCCTCGCTTTCGCCGTAAAGCTGCTTCCACCATTCTGCCATGAAGCGGAAGGAGGGTTCATAGGCCGCCAGCAGCTCGATTTTTTTGCCGGACTGATACAGTGCGCTGCGCGCGGCGGCATACTGCCAGGCGGGGTTGTCCGCCCCGCCCCGGGCGCAGATTTCCATCATGGCGGCAGCGCCGCCCATCAGCGCCTCCAGGTCGACGCCGCACACGGCGATGGGCAGCAGGCCCACGGCGGTGAGCACGCTGTAGCGGCCGCCGATGGCATCGGGCACCACAAAGGTTTCATATCCTTCCTCGTCGGCCAGGGACTTCAGCACGCCGCGCCGCGCGTCGGTGGTGGCGTAGATGCGCTCCCGGGCGCCGTCCTTGCCGTATTTTTTCTCACACAGCTCCCGGAAAAAGCGGAAGGCCACGGCGGGTTCCGTGGTGGTGCCGGATTTGGAAATCACATTGATGGAAAAATCCTGGTCGCCCAGCAGCTCCACGATTTCATGCAGCGCATCGGCGCTGAGGGTGTTGCCGGCAAAATAGATGTTTGGGGTGTCTTTTTTCTTTTGGTTGTAGTTGGGCGAGCACAGGGCCTCAATCACGCCCCGGGCGCCCAGATAGGAACCGCCGATGCCGATAACCACCAGCGCCGTGGACTGCTCCTGAATCCGTTTGGCTGCCGCCTGAATGCGGGCGAACTCCTCCCGGTCGTAATCCCGGGGCAGATGCACCCAGCCGACAAAGTCGCCGCCGGCGCCGGTGGCGTCCTGCAGCCAGCCCTGGGCGCGGGCCAGGTCTGCTTCCAGCGCCGGAAAGTAATCCTGCGGGACAAAGGCGGAAATATTTTTGGTGTTGACTTGAATCATATGGTATCCCCCTCTTGCGGGCGGCGGCACAGCCGCTGCTCCTTTTCTTTGAGTGTAGCATAGGGAGCGGTAAAGTCAAGGGAAAATCCGCGAAAGAGGAGTAAATTTATACAACAAACAGAGACTGCTTCACTAATTTTTGTACAATATCCCAATAACTCAGGCGGCTTACGCGTTCTCCGGCAACCAGAGGCAATGTGGCGATGGTTTTGCCTTCGGCTGTGATGGTCAGGGTGCCGATGGTTTGCCCTTCTTCGACGGGGGCTTCTACAGACGGCTCCAGAGCCACGGATTTTTCGAGGGAGGACAGCTGGACTTTCTCCACCAGCAGTTTATCACCGCCGGCAAAGATAGGCTGCACATTCTCTTTTTCCCCCATGGTAACGGGGATGCGGGGCAGGGGATCGGCGGGGCAGGCGTCGGCCAGCGTGTAATTGGCAAAGCCGTAGGAAAGCAGGTTTTCCGCTGTGGCGAAGCGTTCTGCGGAGGTGGGGGATTTCATCACAACGGCAATCAGTTCCATGCCGTCGCGCTCCGCCGTGGCGGACAGGCAGTAGAGGGCGGAATCGGTGGAGCCGGTTTTCAGGCCCGTGGCGCCGTCGTAAAAGCGGATGAGACGATTGGTGTTGGACAGTTGGAATTCTCCACCCCGGAGGGAATCCATCCAGAGAGTGGTGTAATTGCGGATATCGGGGTGGTTCAGAATCAGCTCCCGGCTCATCAGGGCAATGTCATAGGCGGAGGTCACATGCCCTTCGGCGGGCAGACCGGTGCAGTTGCAAAAATGGGTGTCGTTCATACCCAGTTCCCGGGCCTTTTCATTCATGCGCTCCACAAAGCTCTCTTCGCTGCCGGCCACTGCTTCTGCCAGGCATACGGCGGCATCGTTGCCCGAAGCAAGGCACACGGCTTTGAGCAAATCCTCCACGGACATCTGCTCCCCCGCCTTCAAATACACCTGGCTGCCGCCCATGGAGGCGGCATAGTCGCTGGTGGTGAGCGTGTCATCGTAGTGCAGCCGCCCGTCGTCGATGGCTTCCATCACCAGCAGCAGGGTCATCACCTTGGTGACAGAGGCGGGTTCCAGCTGTTTATGTTCATTTTCCGCATAAATCAGGGTGCCGGTTTCTTTTTCCATCAGCGCCACGCTCTCTGCGGAGATGGAAATGGCCGCCGCCTGCGCGGACGGCAGAAAACAGGGCAGCAGGCACAGCAGGCAAAGGAAAGCCAGGGCGATTCGTTTGGTCATGAAAGACCCTCCTCATAAGCAAGTCTCTTGGTAGAAGGCTATGCGGCGGGAGAAGAGTTATGCCTGTTTGAGACAGGATTTTCTGCAGGCAGCGCGCCGAAATGCCCGCGATCCGGGAGAAAAACGGTGCCCGCTCCCATGGCCGATTGCTTGCCGCAGCAGCGGATGCCGTGGGTGTGTTTCGGCCGGAATTACCGGCTGTGCGGATTCGACAGGATTGGTCTTGCAAATTCTGCGCGGGTCTGTTATAATACCTTCACTGACCAAATTTGCGCGGGATTGGTATATCGGTAATACATCAGCTTCCCAAGCTGAGGTGGCGGGTTCGACTCCCGTATCCCGCTCCACGTCGGAGCAAGCTATGTATCGCTTGCTCCGACTTTTTTAAAAGTCAGAGCACGCGCACGCCGCTGCTCCTCCTTTCCAAATCGCAACCGCTTACGCTGGGTTGCAATTTGGGCCCGCCGCTTTGCGGCGGATCTGTCCCGTTACGGGGAAATATCGATTTTGACCGGCCCTTCCACGTCGGAGCAAAGTCCGCTTTGCTCCGACGTCTTTTTATGCCTGAGGCAAAAAAAGACGTCATCCGCCCGCTCCCTTGTCCCTCCTTTCCAACTGCGACCCGCTGCGCTGGGCTCGCAGTTGGTGGGCCGCCCTGC
>CAJFVV010000039.1 GCA_904420565.1 Candidatus Pseudoscillospira faecavium | reverse complement strand
CTGCCCGGCGTCGCCCTCGATCAAAGCATTCATCTCCAGAGCGGAAATCGAGCTTTCGCCGCGGGCAATTTCTGCTTCGCTGGAGGTGGTCATGCCGCGCAGGTTGGCATAGGGAATGACCAGCTGTTTGCGGCGGCACTCCACAATGAGGTTCTGCTCATCGGGGGCAAGACGCATCACACAGATGTCTGCCAGAGACAGTTCGCCCGCAGGGGTCAGCAGGGCACCGCCAAAAACGCGGTCGCCCTCAGTGCGGCGCAGTTTTTCCAGATGCTCCGCAGCTTTTTCTTCCGGGCTTTTTTTGTTGAAAAAAAACATGGTTCCTCCTTTTTAATAACCAACGCTGCGCTCGACAATGTGCTTCATGGGCTGCTTGCGGCAGTAGCGCGTCAGATTGTCGAAGAACAGATTGACGTCCAGATCACAGGTGATATCCAGGGTCATATTACCGGATACATGGGGAGTCAGAATCAGGTTCTTGGTATTCCACAGGGGATGGTCTGCCGGCAGTGGTTCCGGGGTGGTGACATCCAGGGCGGCGCCGGCGATTTTTCCGCTGTTGAGCGCGTCCATCAAAGCATCCTGATCCAGGGAGCTGCCGCGGCCCACATTGATGAGCACTGAGGTTTTTTTCAAAAGCCCCAGGCGCTCCCGGGTCATCAGGTTTTCCGTCTCCTTGGTGCCGGGGACACACATGATGACGGCGTCCGCGCCGGCCAGGGCAAAATCCAGATCTTCCACGGCATAGCTTTCGTCAAAACAGCGGGGGAGAACCCGGTTGCTGCGATGCACGCCGCGAATGTGGGCTGCGCCCAATGCCTTGGCCCGCTGGGCAAAGGCGGTGCCGATGTCTCCGGTGCCGATCACGGTGATCACGCTGCCGTAGATGGAGCGGATGCGCCCGAGGCTTTCCCACTGATGGGCGGCGGTGACGGCGTTGTATTCCGGCATGCGGCGCAGCAGCATCAGCAGTGTCATGACAATATGCTCGCTGATGGTGATGCCGTAAGCGCCGGCGGAATTGGTGAGGATGACGCCGGGGTTGGCATAAAGATATTCGCCCAGATACTGTTCTACGCCGGAAGAGGCACAGGCCAGCCAGCGCAGGGATTCAGCGGCGCGCAGCTTTTCCGGCGGGATATAGCCGTAAAGGATTTCGCATTGGCCGATCAGGGCGTCCAAATCTGCCTCATCGGTGAAATAATGAATTTTCAGATGGTTTGCCAGGGCGATGCGCTCGATATCACGTTTGTGCTTGCTGGTGAGAAACTCCGCCTTGATACCAAGGGTTCCGGTCATGAGTGTGTTACCTCCCATTGTGTTGTGTTTTTATAAAAAATGGGTGCCGCCTGGTTCAGGCGTCGTCCAAAATGCGCAGAGTATCGCCCACGGAAATGGTGCCGCCGTGAAGCACACGGGTGAACACGCCCTCCCGGGGCATGATGCATTCCCCCATGATTTTGTAAATTTCGCAGCCGTTGTGGCATTCTTTGCCAATTTGTGTCAGTTCCAGCACAACGTCGTTGCATTGAAATTTTGTGCCCAGAGGAAGCGCGCGGAAATCGATGCCGGAAACAACCAGATTTTCGCCGAAGGCGCCGTCGTTCACCTGAGCGCCCCTGGCGCGAAAAGCCTCGATTTTTTCATGGGACAACAGGGACACCTGGCGGTGCCATTTCCCAGCGTGGGCGTCGCCCTGGATACCCCAATCCTCTATAAAAGTTGCGGTGCCCACATTTTCTTTTTGTGTTCCTTTTTCTTTGCTGATGCACACGGCAATCACATTTCCCATGGTTGTTGGCTCCTTTCCCTGGAATTCAGCGCTGCAGAATTTTTTCTGCGCAGCGCAGGCCGTCCGCTGCGGCGGACATGATACCCCCTGCATAGCCTGCGCCCTCGCCGCAGGGGTATAGGCCGGCAATGGGGGATTGATAAGTTTCGCTGCTGCGCGTGATGCGCACCGGGGAAGAAGAACGGCTTTCCACCGCCGTCAAAACGGCATCCGGCGCGGCATAGCCTGTAATGCGCCGCTCAAAAATAGGCAGCGCCTCCTCCAATGCCTGCGTAATTGCAGCGGGCAGGCAGCTGTGCAGATCGGTCCAATGGACGCCGGGGCGGTAGCTGGGCAAAACGGCGCCGGGGCCGGAAGAAGGGCGGTGCAGGAGAAAATCCTCCACGCGCTGGGCAGGGGCGGTAAAATTGCCGCCTCCGGCGCGGTAGGCGGCCTCCTCCAGCGCGCGCTGAAAATGGATGCCTGCCAGAGGATCTGCGCTGTCGAAATCAGCACTGCCGACGCTCACCAGCAGGCCGCCGTTGATATTTTCCCGATCGCGGGCATATTCGCTCATGCCGTTGGTCACCAGCCGCCCCTGCTCGGAGGCGGCGGCTACCACTTGGCCGCCGGGGCAGACGCAGAAGGAGAAAACTCCGCGCCCCGCCTCGGTGTGACAGGAGAGCTTATAGGAAGTCGGCGGCAGGGAGGGATGGCCGGCGTACTGTTTATATTGAGCCAGGTCGATATCCGCCTGCTTGTGTTCGATGCGCACACCCACGGCAAAGGGCTTTTGCTCCATGGGGACGCTCCGGCGGAAAAGCAGTTCGAAAGTATCTCTGGCGCTGTGGCCGATGGCCAGAACCACGGTGTCTGTTTCCAGAAAATCATCGCTGCAGGAGAGAGTGTGCACTCCTGTAACCCGGCCATTTTCCACCTGGAAATCGCTCAGGCGGCAACCGTAACGGATCTCGCAGCCCAGGCTCAGCAGTTCAGCGCGCAGATTTTGCAGCACGGAGAACAGCTTGTCCGTGCCGACATGGGGCTTGGCGTCAATAAGGATATCCGGTGGGGCCCCGAAACGCACCAGCTGCTCCAGAATCCAGCGGTTGCGCATATCGTGGGTGCCGGTGTTCAGCTTGCCGTCGGAAAAGGTGCCGGCGCCGCCTTCTCCGAACTGAACATTGGATGAGGGGCTCAGCAGGCCTGTTTTCCAGAAAAAGGCCACGTCCTGGCGGCGCTGCTCCACAGGAGCGCCCCGCTCAAGCAGAATGGGCTTTGCGCCGGCATGACTCAGCAGCAGTGCACAGAAAAGACCGGCAGGTCCCGCGCCCACTACCACGGGGCGGCATGAACCGGTGTAGGGACCGGCGGGCGGCGCATAGTGCTGCGCAGCAACCTTGGAAATGTGCCTGTCCCGGCATTTTTTCAGCAGCTTGTCCTCGCCGTGCACCTTTACATGCACGGAATATACAATGGAAACTTCCCTGCGCGCATCCACAGACCGGCGGACAATGCGGAAATATTCCAGGGCGGAAACCGGCAGGCGCAGCCGCTGTGCAGCCCGCGCAGGAAGTACGGCTTCGTCTTCGCCCGGCAGCAGCCGGAGTGCATCGATGCGCAGCATGAAATCCCTCCTCATAGCGGGCACAGATTTCAACGCCCGATTGATATTCTTTTATTATAATATGGGGATTCTCTCTGCGCAATAGAGGAACAGGAGAATCCGCAGGCGTGTAAATGGGCTGTGATAGGATAAAATCCATAAAAAAGATTTATTTGCGGTTCAAGCGGGGCGGGGATGGGCAGATTTTTGCCGTGCCCTGCAGTCAGGATAAAAAACAAAAAGGTGAGGCACATGCCATGTGCCTCACCTTTTGTGAAAACGAGGTGTCAATCTGCGCCCGAGGTGTCCTCTTCCTGGATGAAGAACAGCTCTTCAATGGGAACGCCAAACACCTGGGCGATTTTCCAGGCCAGCACCAGCGAGGGATTGTAGCGGCCTTTTTCCAGGTTGCCGATGGTTTCCCGGCGCACGCCGACCCGCGCAGCCAGTTCCTCCTGCTTCATGTTGTATTTGGCGCGGTATTCCCGAATCCGTGTTTTAATCATCGATGGCCCCCTGCGTTTCGCGGTACTCATAAATCATCAGGGCGATGGTGAAAACGAAAATTGCTGCGGCGAAGCTGAGGCCGAAACCGGTGGGCAGAGCTCTCGCCGAGCCGTAGAGGCCATAGCAGGCATAAGTCAGGGGAACCAGCAGAACCATTTCGGAAATCCAGGCGGCTGTTGCGGCTTTGCGCACGTTCTGGCGGAAAAATTCATCCGGGAGCACCGTGAAATAGCGGATATAATATAAAAATCCCAGAAAGCCGTAAAAGCCAATTTCCCCGGTGAGATAGCCCAGGGGCGCCAGCAAAGCAAGCAGGGATAAAAAGGCCAGAGCGTTGACGGGTCTTTTCTTCATAAAAATGCTCCTTTCGTTTGTAGGGACATGTGGTATATTTATCACGTGATGATATAAATATATCACATAACAGAGAAATGTCAAGGGCGCATGCGAAAAAATTTTGCAATGGGTTGGGGAGGAGCCGGGCGATGCGCGCAAAAAAAATAACGGCTGATTTTTTAGCCGTCATTTTTAACGATGCGCAGGAGTTCTCTTATGCTGTGCCCTGCCGGGGCTGGAACAAAATTCAAATCGGAGCAAAACAGAGCGGCGGAATGGGTGCGGCGGCACAGGGGAAAAAGTCGCCGGCGGCGCCGGCGGCTTTCATGCATTGTCCGATGGTTTTTCCTTTTTGGAGGGCAGCAGAACGGAGATGCCCGCCCAGAGAAGATACAGGCCGAAGGCTTTGCGCAGAAGGGTTGTATCAATCCAGGCTGCTGCAACGGCACCGGCCACAGCCAAAACAATGCCGAAGGGAATGGCGGAGACGATGGCGGTTTTATTGAGATAACCGTTCTTTTTGTGCTGATGCAGGGAACCGAGGGCGGTGGGCAGGAAATACAGCAGATTGATGCAGCGGGCCACGGGGCCTTCCACGCCGAGAAACAGTGTCATCACCAGCAGCAGCAATGTGCCGCCGCCGATGCCGAAGGCGGAGAGAATACCGGTGCCGAAGCCGACGGTGCAGGCGATCAGCCAATCTGTCATGTGAGATACCGCCAGGCCCCATAGAGGATAAACAGGGCAAAGATTCGTTTGAGCCAAAGCGGCGGCATATTGCGAAACAGCCTGCCGCCCACCAGTCCGCCGGCAGCGCCGCCCACCAGATAAGGCACGGACATCGCCCATGGAAACTCCACAAAAAACAGCTGTGCAAAAAAAGACACTGCGCAGATGGGGAAGATGATGGCCACTGCGCTGGCAAAGGTCTGTTTGGCTTTCAGTTCTCCGCCTTTGAGCAGCAGCGGCACCAGCACCATGCCGCCCCCTCCGCCGAACAGGCCGTTGATAAACCCGGCTGCCCCGCCTGCCAGCCGGTAAAGCCCTTTCTTTTCCAAAGTATCCTCGCTCCTTTTTTAATGGTCTATGTACCAAAGTGCAAATCCTGCAATATGGTGCAGCAGGGGCTGCCTTCTTTGCGCTGGATCCGGAGCGCTCCGGGGCGGCTCCGCTGGTATGTTTACCTGCAGGGGAGGACGGGCCTAGATTGAGCCGGCGGTAATCCCGGGGCTGAAGCTGCTGCAGAGGGGGAAGATGGAAAAGGGGGGAGAACATCTCCCCCTTTTCGGATGCTTAAAGCGTAAAGCTCTCGCAGTCTGTGCACTTAACCTCAGTGGGGTTTGCTTCGTGAGTGCCCACCTGAATGCTGGACAGAGCGCAGTAGTTGTCGCTCTTGCAGTGATGGGCGCACTGAGTCACGGAGCAGCGGATGGATTTATTCGGGGTACAAGAACAATTAGACATAACGTGTTACCTCCTGCACAAGCGCATGGCAAAGAGCAAGGGCGATACCCGTTTTCCGCCGGAAGCGGCGGATCAGCTCCTTTTTCTTAACCTGGCGCGTTTGAAATTGCGCAGAAAACAGCGCTGTTTCCTGCGCGATTGTAGTGTGTGCCGGGAAATGAAAAATATGCGGTGCTTTGCGCGTGAAATTTTGTAAAAAACCAATTTTGAAATAAAAACAGCGCCGCTTTGCAAAAGCGGCGCTGTCAATAAAACGAAACAGTTGTCAGTCTGCATAGCCGTCTGGGTGCGTGCTGTGCCAGTTCCAGGCAGAACCGATGATCTCCTCGATGGAGGCGTGCTTGGGCTGCCAGCCCAGCACGGCCATGGCCTTTTCACTGGAGGCAATCAGGGTGGCGGGGTCGCCGGCGCGGCGCCCTTCTTCGGAAACGGGAATTTCCCGGCCGGTTACCCTGCGGGCGGCTTCGATGATTTCGCGATTGGTGAAGCCCTGGCCGTTGCCGAGGTTGAACGCTGCGGAGGGGTTGCCCGATTTCAGATAGTCCAGAGCCAGAAGATGGGCATCGATCAGGTCCTCCACATGGATATAATCGCGCACGCAGGTGCCGTCCCGGGTGGGATAGTCCGTGCCGAACAGACTGAGCTTTTCCCGCTTGCCCAAAGCGGTGGCCAGCACCAGGGGGATGAGATGGGTTTCGGGGCTGTGGTCTTCGCCGATGGAGCCGTCGCTGAGGGCGCCGGCCACGTTGAAATAGCGCAGGGCCACATATTTCAAGCCGTGGGCGCTGTCGTTCCAGCGGAGCATGCGCTCCACAATCAGTTTGCTTTCGCCATAGGCATTGGTCGGATTTTTGGGATGCTCTTCGTCGATGGGTACATATTCCGGTTCGCCGTAAGTTGCAGCGGTCGAGGAGAAGATGAGATAGGGCACCTTGAATTGCAGCATGGTGTCGATCAGGGTCAGGCCCGCCATGCAGTTGTTGCGGAAATACTGCTCCGGCACGCTCATGCTCTCGCCCACCAGGGAAAAGGCGGCGAAATGGATTACGGCGTCAATCTGTTCGCGGCGGAAAACGCTCTCCAAGAAGGGTTTGCTGCCAACGTCGCCGACGTATAACCGGCCGCCTTTGAGAGCCTGGCGATGGCCTTTGGAGAGGTTGTCTACCACTACAACGTCGATGCCGCGGCGCACCAAAGCCGCCACGCAGTGGCTGCCGATATAACCGGCGCCGCCGGTCACTAAAATAGACATAACAGTGTACTCCTTTTTTGAATTTTGCAGAGAAAATACGATCCATAAACGGCATGGATACCATGCTGGGGGCGATGTGACTGCTTGCGGTGGGTGCTGCGCCGTGCTGAACCGGCAAGCCTGCCCGCATTTGACTTATCGCTTTGGAAAACTGTACGGCAATCGTATACTGCCTGTTATTATAACACAAGCTGTGTGGGAAGCAAGCAGACAAAATGAATAAATATTCACATTATAATGAATATATGTAAAATGAAGACGTGCAAAATGACAAAAGAAAATATGAAATGGACGAAGATGCTTGTGGAAAACGGGAAAAATCGAAAAAGAATGGGATTTCTCATTGCATAATCATTCAAAAGAGGTATAATACTGCTATGCTTTTAATAAAAAAGGAAAAGAAACTATTATTACATACGGAGGCGTTTCACCGATGAAAGAGATTAAGAAAGTCGTTCTGGCGTATTCCGGTGGTCTGGATACTTCTGTCCTGATCCCCTGGCTGAAAGAGCATTATAATAACTGTGAGGTCATCGCTGTGTCCGGCAATGTGGGCCAGAACGATGAACTTCAGGGACTGGAGAAAAAGGCAAAAGCCAGCGGCGCATCCAAGCTGTATGTGGAAGATCTGACGGAAGAATTCGTCAACGATTATATCATTCCCACGATGCAGGCCGGCGCTGTGTATGAAGACGGCTATCTGCTGGGCACGTCCTTTGCCCGCCCTCTGATTGCTAAGCGCCTGGTGGAGATTGCCAAGAAGGAAAAGGCTGACGCCATTGTCCATGGCTGCACCGGCAAGGGCAACGACCAGGTGCGTTTTGAGCTGGCTATCCGCCATTTTGCGCCGGAGATGACCATCATTGCACCCTGGCGTTTCTGGGAATTCAAGTCCCGTGAAGATGAGATTGCCTATGCAGAGGCACACAAGATTCCTTTGAAAATCAGCCGCGAAACCAACTATTCCAAAGATAAGAATTTGTGGCACCTGAGCCACGAGGGCCTGGATCTGGAAGATCCCGGCAACGAGCCCACTTATGAAAAAGAAGGCTTTCTGGAAATGGGCGTTTCGCCCATGCAGGCGCCGGATGAGCCCACTTATGTAACGCTGGACTTTGAAAAGGGCGTGCCTGTGGCGCTGGACGGCGAGTCCATGAGCCCCAAGGAGATTGTGCTGGCGCTCAATGAAATCGGCGGCAAAAACGGCATCGGCCTGGTCGATCTGGTGGAGAACCGCCTGGTGGGCATGAAGAGCCGCGGCGTGTATGAAACGCCCGGCGGCACTATCCTCTATCGCGCGCATCAGGTGCTGGAAACCATCACTCTGGACAAGGACACTGCCCACTATAAACAGCAGGTGGCCATCAAATTTGCCGACCTGGTTTACGATGGACAGTGGTATACGCCTTTGCGCGAGGCATTGAGCGCCTTTGTCACTTCCACCCAGGAGCATGTCACCGGCACGGTCCGCCTGAAGCTTTACAAGGGCAATATGATCAATGCAGGCGTCTGGTCTCCCTATACGCTCTATGACGATGCCATTGCTTCTTTCGGCGAAGAAGAATCTATCTACAACCAGGCCGATTCGGAAGGGTTTATCAAGCTCTTCGGCCTGCCCATTACCGTGCAGGCACTGATGGAAGAGCGCCGCAGCGCTGCGGTAAAAGCTGCAAAACGGGCCGCGGTGAAAAAAGCGCCGGTCAAGGCCGCCAAAACCGTCGCCAAAAAAGTGAGCGAGACGGCAGCCAAGGCGACGAAAAAAACCGCTGCGAAAAAAACGTCTGCCAAGAAGGCAAAGTAAGCGCACTGCAGACAGACGAGGCGGGGAGCCCTCTTCCCCGCCTCTTGCATTATTCCGCCGCGCAAAATGTATATTTATTCCATTAGAAAACAGGGAAAAAGGGGAAAACAGCTTATGAAATTGTGGTCCGGGAGATTCCGCAAGGAAACCGACGCGCTGGTCAACGATTTTAATTCTTCCATTCACTTTGACGCGCGTCTTTACCGCGAAGATATTGAAGGCAGCATGGCTCATGCCGCCATGTTGGGCGAGCAGGGCATCATTTCCAAAGAGGATGCCGAGCAGATCCTTGCAGGGCTGCAGGAGATCCTTGCAGACATCGAGCAGGGGAAAATTGAATTTTCTGCAGACAACGAGGATATTCATATGAATATCGAAACCATTCTGACGCAGCGCATCGGTGCCGCGGGCAAGCGCCTGCACACCGCCCGCAGCCGCAACGACCAGGTGGCGGTGGATTTCCGGCTGTATCTCAAGCGCCAGATTGGAGAGATTCGCGGCGAATTGCTGCATTTTCAGCAGGTGCTGCTGAAGCAGGCCAAGCAGCACACGGAAACGGTCATGCCCGGCTACACCCATCTGCAGCGGGCCCAGCCGATCACCTTTGCCCATCATCTGCTGGCCTATGCCAATATGCTTTGCCGCGATGTGACGCGCCTGGAGGACTGTATGGCGCGCATGAACGAATGTCCCCTGGGCTCCGGCGCGCTGGCCGGCACCACTTATCCCATTGATCGTTTTGCCACAGCGCAGGAGCTGGGATTTGCCGCGCCCATGAACAACAGCCTGGATGGTGTGTCTGACCGGGATTATGCCATTGAGTTTTTGAGCGATATGTCTATTTTGATGATGCATCTGTCCCGCCTGGCGGAGGAAACCATTCTCTGGTGCAGCTGGGAATTCAAGTTCATTGAGCTGGACGACGCCTATTCCACCGGCTCCTCCATCATGCCCCAGAAGAAAAACCCGGATGTGGCGGAACTGGTGCGCGGAAAGACCGGCCGGGTTTACGGTGCGCTGATGGGCCTTTTGACTACGATGAAATCCCTGCCCCTGGCCTACAACAAGGATATGCAGGAGGATAAAGAACCTGTGTTTGATACCATCGACACGGTGAAGATGTGCATCCCGGTTTTTGCGGGCATGATTGAGACCATGAAGGTGCGGCCGGAAAATATGCGCGCTGCTGCCAACCGCGGTTTTATCAATGCCACGGACTGCGCCGATTATCTGACAAAAAAGGGCATGCCCTTCCGGGATGCTTACACCACAGTGGGCAACCTTGTTTATTACTGTCAGGAGCACGGAAAGACGCTGGAGGAACTTTCACTGGAGGAGCTGCGGAGCATTTCTGATTTGTTTGGCGAGGATGTGTATGAAGCGCTCCGCATGGAGACCTGCGCTATGAGCCGCGCGTCTTTCGGCGGGCCGGCCAAGGCGGAAACGGAACGCCAGATTGATGTGATTGAGCGATTTATCGAAGAAAGAATGGGGAAGGCATGAGCAAACCGGTTGTTTATATTGATGGAAAAGAAGGCACGACAGGCCTTCAGATTTACGACCGCCTGAGCGCGCGCAAGGACATTGCGCTGCTTTTGATTGATGAGGAGAAGCGCAAGGATACAATGGAGCGGAAAAAATGCATCAATGCTGCGGATATGGTATTTCTCTGCCTGCCCGATGCAGCGGCAAAGGAAGCGGTGGAGCTGATCGAAAACCCGGATACCCGCGTCATTGATGCTTCCACAGCGCACCGGACGGCAGAGGGCTGGGACTACGGCTTTGCAGAACTGAGCCCTGCGCACCGCGCGGCCATTGCACGCTCCAAACGCGTTGCAAACCCCGGCTGTCATGCCAGTGGTTTGATTGCTGCGGTCTATCCGCTGGTGCAGGGGGGCATTCTGCCGCGGGACTTTCCGCTGACAGCCTATTCCCTGACGGGGTATTCCGGCGGCGGCAAAAAAATGATTGCCGAATATGAGGATGCAAGCCGTGACCTGCGCCATGAAAGCTGCCGGATTTATGGCACGAATCTTCGGCACAAACATCTGCCGGAGATGCAGAAAATCTGCGGCCTTGCACAGCCGCCGCTCTTTTCTCCGATTGTGGGCGACTATTACAAGGGCATGGCGACAACGGTTTTGCTGCCCGGCTTTTCCGCTGAAAAGATTTGGACGTGCCTGAGCAGGCACTACGAGGGACAGAGGCTGGTCAGCGTTGCGCCTCTTGGCGGCGATGAAAATGTCATTTATTCCAATGCGCTGGCAGGGAAGGATACGCTGCGCCTGAGTGTCTGCGGCCATGAAGGGCAAACTGCGGTGACGGCGCTGTTTGACAATTTGGGCAAGGGCGCTTCCGGTGCCGCTGTACAAAATATGAACCTGATGCTTGGGTTTGAGGAGACTGCCGGGCTGAGTTTGTAAGTGCGAAAAACCAGCGCCGGGAGGATTTGGGATTTTTGATGGAAGGAGCAAAGGGCGATGAAAGCAATTGAGGGCGGCGTTTGTGCTGCAAAAGGGTTTTCTGCCGCAGGCATCCACGCCGGGGTGAAAGCATCCAGTTCTCCTGATAAGAACGATTTGATGCTGATTTATTCCCAGGTGCCCTGCCATGCCTGGGGGATGTATACACAAAATGTGGTCAAGGCAGCGTCGGTTTTGGTGACGATGGAGCATCTGAAAGACGGCACGGCCCAGGCGGTGGTGGCCAACAGCGGAAATGCCAATGCCTGCTGTGACGGGAGCATGGAAAATGCCCGCCGTATGGCGGAGTGTGCGGCCCGGGCGCTGCATGTGAAACCGGAGGATGTGGTGGTGGGTTCCACCGGCGTGATTGGGCAGACCATCAATATCGATGCCATTGAAAAAGCCGTTCCAGCTGCGGCAAAGCAGCTCAGTACAGAGGGGTCTCCGGCGGCGGCCAATGCGATTATGACCACGGACACTGTGCCCAAGGAAGCGGCAGTTTCCCTGGAGATTGATGGAAAGACCGTCCATATCGGCGGCATTTCCAAGGGTTCCGGCATGATTCATCCCAACATGGGCACGATGCTGTGCTTTTTGACCACCGACTGCGCGATTTCCAAAGACATGGTGCAGGAGGCCCTGCGGGAGGCGGTGCGCCGCAGTTTCAACCGCATCAGCGTGGATGGGGACACTTCCACCAATGATACCTGTGTGCTGCTGGCCAACGGTATGGCGGGCAACGGGGAAATCCAAAGCAAAGGCGAGGCGTATGCGCTTTTTGCAGAGGCGCTGACCGCACTGTGTATCCAGCTGGCCCGGCGGATGGCTCGCGACGGGGAAGGAGCGAAGCATCTGATCACCTGCACAGTTTCCGGTGCAAAAAGCGAAGCTGCGGCGGAGGTGATCGCAAAGAGCGTAATCGGTTCAAGCCTGACCAAGGCGGCAATTTTCGGCTGCGATGCCAACTGGGGCCGGGTGCTGTGCGCCATGGGCTATTCCGGTGAAACATTTGACCCGGACGCGGTGGATGTGACCTTTGCTTCCGATGCCGGGAGCATCGCAGTTTGCCGGGCCGGGCGCGGCCTGGACTTTGATGAGGCGCTGGCGAAAAAAGTGCTCAGTGCGGAGGAGGTCGTCATCGAAATCGCCATGGGGGAGGGCGAAGGCAGCTGCACTTGCTGGGGCTGTGATTTGACCTATGACTATGTGCGCATCAACGGGGATTACCGGACCTGAGCAAACAGACAAACACTTCCGGGACAAGACGCTTTCGCTGCCGGGACGCCAGCAAACCTGCGCCTGCGGCGGAGCGGATATTCAAAACATAAAAGAAGGCGTTTCATATGACAATGGTAGGCAATGAAAATTACGAGCGGGCCAGGACGCTGGTTCAGGCCCTGCCCTATATCCAAAAATACAACGGGAAGGTTGTTGTGGTAAAATACGGCGGCAATGCCATGATCAACAACGACCTGTTTGCCGCAGTGATGGAGGATATTGTCCTTTTGAACCTGGTGGGCGTCAAAGTAGTGCTGGTGCACGGCGGAGGTCCGGAAATCAACGAGATTTTGGATCGCATGGGCATTGAATCCCGCTTTATCAACGGTCTGCGCTACACCACGAAGGAAACCATGCATGTGGTGCAGATGGTGCTGTGCGGCAAGGTCAACAAAAATCTTGTGGACCGGATTTCCCGCATCGGCGGCAGGGCTGTGGGGCTTTCAGGCCTGGATTCAGCGCTGATTCAGGCAAAAAAGCTCAACCGCGGCGACGGCGAAGATTACGGCCTGGTGGGCGAAATCATCCGAATCAATCCGGAAGTGCTGGAGCGGAGCATGGCCGACGGCTTTATTCCCATTGTGGCAACGGTGGCCCAGGCAGCGGATAACACCGACGAGGGCTATGTGTACAATATCAATGCCGATACGGCGGCAGCCAAATTGGCGGTGGCCCTGCAGGCAGAAAAACTGATTTTGCTCACAGATGTGCGCGGCGTGCTCCGCAATCCCGGGGATGAGGACAGCCTGATTCATGTAATCCATCCCGAGGAACTGCCGGCATACCGGGAGCAGGGAATTTTAACGGGCGGTATGATTCCCAAGACGGACTGCTGCGCCGAAGCGGTGGCCGGCGGGGTAAAACGCACCCATATCATTGATGGACGTATCCCCCATTCTATCCTGATTGAGATGCTCACGGATGAAGGTATCGGCACGATGATTTTGAATGAGGAGAATATCTGATATGGACAGCAAAGAACTGATTTCCCGGGATAAACAATGTGTGATGCAGACCTATGGCCGCTTTCCCATCGCCATCGACCACGGCCAGGGTGCGCTGCTGTATGATACGGAAGGAAAGGAATATGTGGATTTCACCTCCGGCATCGGCGTCAACTGCCTGGGCTACGGCAACTGGAAATGGGCCAGCGCCGTGGGCGCCCAGGCGCTGAAGCTGCAGCATATTTCCAACTTGTTTTACAGTGAGCCGTATATCGCTCTGGCCGAGCAGCTGTGCGCGCGCTCAGGTATGAGTGCGGCCTTTTTTGCAAACGGCGGCGGCGAAGCCAATGAGGGCATGATTAAACTGGCCAGAAAATACAGCTATGATAAATACGGTCATGGCCGCAGCACGATTATCACGCTGAACAATTCCTTCCATGGCCGCACCATCACCACTCTGTCTGCCACGGGTCAGGCGGTGTTTCACCAGTATTTTTTCCCTTTCACAGAGGGGTTCCGCTATGCTGAGGCCAATGACATCGAGTCTATCCGGGAAAGCGGCGGCGACGATGTGTGCGCCGTGATGCTGGAGCTGGTGCAGGGCGAGGGTGGAGTTTACCCCATGGAGCAGGAGTTTGTGCACCAGCTGGCGGTGCTGTGTGCGGAAAACGACTGGCTGCTGCTGGTGGATGAAGTGCAGACAGGGGTCGGCCGCACAGGCACGCTGTTTGCTTATCAACAGTACGGCATCCTGCCGGACGTGGTGAGCTTTGCAAAAGGCATCGGCGGCGGCCTGCCGTTGGGCGGTATTTTGGCCAACGAGAAATGCAAAGGCGTGCTGGGTCCTGGCATGCATGCCACCACGTTCGGCGGAAATCCTGTGGCCTGCGCCGGTGCGCTGTCGGTGCTTGAGCAGCTGGATGACAGCGTGCTGGAAGAGGTAAAAATCAAGGGCGAGCTGATCCGCGATTATGTGGAGGGGCTTCACAGCCCATATGTGGCGGGAACCCGCGGCCTGGGTCTGATGATCGGCATTCAAATCCGGGGCATCGGCCATAAAGAATTGGCACAAAAGTGCATGGATGCGGGCCTTCTGGTGTTAACGGCGGGAAAAGATACCCTGCGGCTGCTGCCGCCGCTGACGATCACCAGAGAAGAGATCATGCGGGGGCTGGAGCTGCTGCGGGGTGTGCTGTGCGACGCATGAAAACCTACAATGCCTACGGCACTGTAGCGGCCTCTGATTTGTCAGAGGCCGCTCATTCCGTTTCTGATTCCTTGCCTGAGCGGGAATACCGCTATGATAACCTCAAAGCGTTTTTGATTTTTTGTGTGGTTTTAGGACATGTGCTCAAGCGCTTTGGTATGTCGGAAGGAGCGGATGCCCTGTATCTGCTGATTTTCAGCTTCCATATGCCGGCATTTTTGTTTGTTTCGGGATATTTTGCCAAGTATAACCCTAAGCGGGTAATAGGAAAGCTGCTCCCGCTGTATCTGGTGTTTCAATGCGTCCAGTTTCTGCTGGATTTGTTGATGATGGTGCCCGGTCAGGGGTGGCAGGTGCTGGAAGAGATTCATTTTCAGCTGTTTACGCCCCGTTGGACACTCTGGTATCTGATGGCGCTGATGATTTATCAATTGCTGTTGCCGCTGTTTGAGGCCCGCAGTCGTGCGCAGGCGGGACGCTGTCTGGCAGTGGCGGCGGCGCTGGGGTTATTCATTGGATGCAATCCGGATACGGATAATTTTATGGCATTGGCGCGGGTATTTCATTTTCTGCCGATTTTTCTTCTGGGCTATTATGAGCGCCGCTGGCATTTGCTGAGCGGTCTCGGCGGAGCACGGCCAGCGCTGCGCAGAGCAGCGGCGATTTTTCTGACTGCGGTGCTGTGTACAGGACTGTTCCTGTTTCACCGTGTTTTGCCGGCATCGTGGTTTTACGGCACAGAAAGTTATGGTACAGATGGATTTACCTGGTTTGTGCGCTTGGGTGTCTGGCTGCTGGCACTGGTGTGGATCTGGATTTTCCTGGTGTTGACTCCCGGCAGGCGCCTGGGTGTGCTGGAAAGTGTGGGGCGCAATACCCTGCCGGTGTATCTGCTGCACACGGTGATGCTGATCGGCCTTTCCGCCACTATGCTGCCGGTTTGGCTGGGCGGTAATTTGCCGGCGCTGGTTGTGCTGGCGCTTCTCATCACCTATGTGCTTTCCAGGGACTGCTTTGCCCGGGCGGTCAATGGCATTCGATTTCCGAAAAAGCGATGAAAAATGCGTGCCTCTTTCGCGAGGCACGCATTTTTTGATCCTGCACGGCAGCCGAGGAAGAAATAAAAAAACCGCCCGGGGGGAGGGCGGTTTTAGGAAAACGTACCAAAGAAAGCGGTACGAAAATTGTGGCTTCATCCGCTGCCCGGTTCTGCCTTCCGGGCAGCGGACTCTGCATTAAGAGAGAGTAAGGAAAAGAAAGAAATAGTTACTTCTTGCCTGCGATCATAAGATACCACAAAGAAATTGAAAAATCTTGAACGAATTTTGAAAAAATAATGAACAATCTGTGAACAATACATTTTTGTGGAGAAATCGGTGGATTTTGGGGAAAAAGAAAGAAAAGCCGCCTGAACATACAGACGGCTTAACATAAAAAATTGTAAAAAACTGTAAAATAGAACCGGATTCTCCACGCGCTCAGATGCCGAGCAGCGCTGTTGCGATGCGGAAGTAAATCAGCAGCGACAGGGCGTCCACGATGGTAGAAATAAAGGGGCTGGCCATAACGGCAGGGTCGAGCCGCAGTTTTTCTGCTAAAATCGGCAGCGTACAGCCCACAATTTTGGCGCACAATACTACACACACCAGCGTCAAACATACGACGGCGCCTACGGCGATGGTCACTGCGGGGTTGTGCATCATCCAACGGTCCACCAGCATCATTTTGACAAAGTTTGCCGCTGCCAGGCAGACGCCGCACAGCAGTGCCACCCGCGCCTCTTTCCAAATGACGCGGAAGGTATCCCGGAAACGGACTTCGCCCAGCGACAGGGCGCGGATTACGGCGGTGGAGGCCTGGGTGCCGGAGTTGCCGCCGGTGCCGGACAACATGGGAATGAAGGAGGTCAGAATGGCACAGGCCATCATGGCGTCCTCAAAATGGGTCATAATCAGGCCGGTAAAGGTGGCTGAAAGCATGAGCAGCATCAGCCAGGGGGAACGGGCTTTGAAGGTTTCCAGCACGCTGGTTTTCAAATATGGTTTGTCGGAGGGCATGATGGCGGCCATCTTTTCCATATCCTCGGTGGCCTCGGCTTCCATGACATCCATGGCGTCATCGATGGTGATGATGCCGACCAGACGGTGCTCCTGATCCACCACGGGCATGGCGAGAAAATCGTACTTGCTGAACATCTGCGAAACGGTTTCCTGGTCGTCCAAAGTGTTGACGCAGACAATGGAGCTTTCCATGATATCGCTGATGATATCGTCCTCATCTGAAAGCAGCAGCGTGCGCACGGAAACCAGGCCGATCAGCACGCGGCTGTCATTGACCACATAGCACAGGTAAATGGTTTCCTTATCGATGCCGGTGCGGCGGATGCGCTTGAAAGCATCCTCCACGGTCATGTCGGCGGTCAGGCTGACGAACTCCGTGGTCATGATGCTGCCGGCGCTGTCCTCGGGGTATTTCATCAGCTCATTGATGGTTCTGCGGCTTTCGGGGTCGCAGTGGCGCAGAATGCGGTGCACCACACTGGCGGGCATTTCTTCGATCAAATCGACGGTATCGTCGAGATACATTTCATCCAGCACTTCCTGCAGCTCCGTATCACTGAAAGAACGGATCAGCAGCTCCTGTTGGTCGTTGTCCATCTCCACGAAGGTTTCTGCTGCCAGCTCCTTGGGCAGCAGGCGGAACAAAATCGGCAGCCGGTCTTCCGGAAATTCAGAAAGCAGCAGCGCAACGTCTGCAGGTTCCATGTCCACCATCTGCTCACGCACAACGGCATATTTGCCTTTGGACAATAAATCTTCAATAAAATCGACGGCCAGGGCCAGGTGTTCCTTCTGCATGGGCAAAACCTCCTTTTCCGATGCGCACAGCATGAAATGATTGCAATTGGCCGGCTGCAAAAGAGCGAAAAAAAACCTCCTGCGGCGCCGGAAGAGAATCCGGCGGCGCTGGAGGGGGATGTTTTTAACGCCTGCACGACCGCCAGCCGCGCAGAAAAAGCGTCCACCGTTCAAGCTTTAGCATCCCAGGGCGGTGGTATTGTATTAAGAAATGCCTTGGGTTCGACATCTCCTGCTGACCATCTGACAGTGTCTCCACTGCTGCGCGGCAACAATCCGTATCCCTGAGGTAGCCTTACCTACCGGAAGCATCAATTGATTGCATTGACTTCCTGTTTATAGTATGCCAATCGACAGGGACTGTCAAGGGTTTTGGAGAAACTTTGCCCCGCTGCGGAGAAGATTTTTTCCCTTGCGCAGGAAAGGTTTGACAGGTGTAAATAACGGGCAAAATTTATGATAAATTTCCACCGATTTGTTTGCACCGTGCAGGGGGATGTGCTATACTCTATACTTGAATTGGTATGGAATGCAGGCAAAAGCTTTTTTTAAATGCAAAGAAAGATATAGGAGGGACTTTATTATGACATATCAGGAAGAATTTATTCGCTTCATGGTAGATTCCGGTGTGCTGACTTTCGGTGATTTTGTGACCAAGAGCGGCCGCAAAACACCTTATTTTGTCAACACAGGAAACTATAAGACCGGCGCTCAGGCGGCCCGGCTGGGGGATTATTACGCTGCGTGCATTCAGGAAAACATGCCGGAGGGAATCGATGCGCTGTTTGGCCCGGCGTATAAGGGGATTCCCCTGGTGACGACCGCTGCGGCGTCTTTGTACCGCAATTATGGCCGTGACCTGCCTTATTGCTTCAACCGCAAGGAAGCTAAGGATCACGGCGAAGGCGGCATGATGGTGGGCTATAAACCCAAGGACGGCGACCGTATCGCCATTGTAGAGGATGTGGTCACTGCCGGCACCGCCGTGCGGGAGAGCATCGAATTTTTCAAGAGTGTGGCAGATGTGAAGATTGTGGCGCTGTTCGTCTCTGTGGACCGCATGGAGCGGGGCACTGGGGAGCAGACCACGCTGAATGAGCTGCGGGAGCAGTATGGTATTCAGGTATATCCCATTGTCACGGTCCGGCAGGTGATTGAGATGCTTCACAATCAGGAAGTGGACGGGAAGATTATCATCGACGATGCCATGAAAGCGCGCATGGAGGACTATCTGGCTGAATATGGCGGAAAATAAGAGGTGCGGCGGCAGTGGACAAGAAAGAAAATCTCCATGCCGGGCATCGAAAGCGCAAAAAAGAGCAGTTCAGACAATATGGACTGGATCCCTTTGCCGATCATGAGGCGCTGGAACTGCTGCTGTATTACGCGATTCCCCGCGCTGATACCAATCCGGCGGCTCACGGGCTGCTGCGGCGTTTCGGCAGCCTGAGCGATGTGCTCAAAGCATCCGTGCAGGAACTGCAGGAGGTGCCGGGCGTGGGTGAAAACGCCGCATTGCTGGTGCGCCTGGTGTCGGAACTCAGCAGGCGCAGCCAGCTGGAGTGCTATAAACCCGGCATGGCCATCCGGGATTCCCATGAGGCGGGAGAACTCTTCCGAAGGTATTTTTGGAATGAATCCCGCGAAATTGTGGTGGAGCTGTGCCTGGATGGAAAATGCAAGCTGCTTGCCCTGCACCGGCTGGCGGAGGGAGGTACCTCCGGCGCAGCCCTCAGTGCCCGCGATGCGGCGCGCCGGGCGCTGAATGCCAACGCCATGTTTGTATATCTTGCCCACAACCACCCCAGCGGTGTGGCGGCGCCGTCTCAGGAGGACTGGGCGGTGACCTATGCCATTCAGCGCAGTTTGTCCGCGGTGGATATCCGGCTGCTGGATCACATCATTGTAGCTGATAACGACTATGTTTCCATGGCTGCCAGCGACAGGAATTTTCACGATGAGGCATACAGAAAATGGGGAGAAACATAAGAAATGAGCGCCGGCGGAAGGCCGCGGCGCTTTGAATTGAGGATGGCGGAACAATGGCGAAAACAAGCGAGCACAAGACCAATGTCATGCGCATTTTGGAACAGCGGAAAATTTCTTACACGGCCCACAGCTATGCCCATGAAGAGGGCGTGCCGGTGGACGGCGTCACTGTGGCCGAACGCATGGGTCAGAACCCGGGCCAGGTGTTTAAGACCCTGGTGGCCCGGGGCGCGTCAAAGGCTTATTATGTTTTTGATGTGCCGGTGGCAAAAAGCCTGGATTTGAAAAAAGCTGCCAGGGCCGTGGGAGAAAAATCCATTGAAATGATTCCCGTCCGGGAGATTACGGCCCTGACGGGCTATGTCCGCGGCGGCTGCAGCCCCATCGGCATGAAGAAACAGTTTCCCACTGTGCTGGATGCAACAGCGCTGGCATATGAGACGATTGTAGTCTCCGGCGGAAAAATCGGCACGCAGGTGGAACTGTCGCCTCGGGATTTGCTGCATCTGGTGCGCGGCACGGCGGCGGATATTACAGTGGATGCATAAATTGATTGGAAAGGGAACCAGGGAAACGGAATCAAATGCAGGATAAAATTATAATCAAAGGCGCGCGGGAGAATAATCTGAAAAATGTGGATGTGGAAATTCCCCGCGATAAATTGGTGGTGATGACGGGACTTTCCGGCTCCGGAAAGTCCTCTCTGGCTTTTGACACGATTTATGCCGAGGGCCAGCGGCGCTATGTGGAGAGTTTGTCCTCCTATGCCCGGATGTTTCTGGGGCAGATGGAAAAGCCGGATGTAGATTATATTGACGGCTTGAGCCCGGCGATTTCCATCGACCAGAAAACCACCTCAAAAAACCCGCGCTCGACGGTGGGCACCGTGACGGAAATTTACGACTATCTCCGCCTGCTCTGGGCCAGGGTGGGCACGCCCCACTGCCCCAAATGCGGCAGGGAAATCCGCCAGCAGACCATCGACCAGATTGTCGATCAGGTGATGGAATTGCCGGAGGGCAGCAAAATCCAGGTGCTCGCGCCGGTGGTGCGCGCCCGCAAGGGGGAGCACGCCAAAGTGTTCGAGGATGCCCGCCGCAGCGGTTATGTGCGTGTGCGGGTGGATGGAAACATCTATGACCTGAGCGAAGAAATCAAGCTGGAAAAAAATAAAAAGCACAATATTGAAATTATTGTGGACCGCCTGGTGATCAAGGCGGAGATCGGCCAGCGGCTCACCGACAGCATTGAAACAGCCTCGGCCCTGTCCGGGGGGATTGTTGTCATCCATGTTTTAAGCGAGGACCGGGAGATTCTGTTTTCCCAAAACTACGCCTGCGAGGAATGCGGTATTTCCATTGAAGAACTGACGCCGCGGATGTTTTCCTTCAACAATCCCTACGGCGCATGCCCCACCTGCACAGGGCTGGGCTTTCAGCTGCGGGCGGATCCGGAGCTGATGATCCCGGATAAATCCCTTTCGATTCTGGAGGGAGCCATCACAGCGCCGGGATGGGCCAATATCCGCGGAGACGGCATTTCCAGAATGTATTTTGAGGCGCTGGCCAAGCAGTATCACTTTTCCCTTTCCACGCCGGTGGAGCAGTTAAGCGATGAGGTGATGCATGTCATTCTCTACGGTACGGGCGGAGAAAAGCTCAAGCTCCACTATGACCAGGCGCGGGGCAGCGGCACGCTGATGCAGCCCTTTGAGGGCATTGCAAACAATGTGGAGCGCCGCTATAAAGAAACCCAGAGCGATTATTCCCGGCGGGAACTGGAAGAGTGCATGAGTGAATGCGCCTGCCCGGAGTGCGCGGGAAAACGGCTGAAAAAAGAAGTGCTGGCCGTTACCGTAGGGGATAAGAATATCGACGATTATGTGCATCTGTCGGTGAATGAGGCGCTGGACTTTGTCCAAAAGCTGGAGCTCTCTCCCACCAAAGCCATGATTGCCGACCGGATTTTGAAGGAAATCCGCAGCCGCCTGGGCTTTTTGCAGTCGGTGGGTCTGGAATATCTGACCTTGGCCCGCAGCGCGGCGACTTTGTCAGGCGGCGAGAGTCAGCGCATCCGGCTGGCCACCCAGATTGGTTCTTCCCTGATGGGGGTGCTCTATATTCTGGACGAGCCGTCCATTGGCCTGCATCAGCGGGACAATGACAAGCTGCTGGCCACCTTAAAGCGCCTGCGGGATCTGGGCAATACGCTGATTGTGGTGGAGCACGATGAGGACACCATGCGTGCGGCGGATTATATCATTGATGTGGGGCCCGGCGCCGGTGTTCACGGCGGCGAGATTGTGGCCGCCGGCACACCGGAGGAAGTGGCGGCCAATCCGAAGTCTTTGACCGGGATGTATCTGGCCCGCAAGAAAAAGGTGCCGGTACCGTCGGTGCGGCGCAGCGGAAACGGCAAGATGCTGACAGTGCGCGGCGCGGCGGAAAACAATCTGCGCGGCATTGACGTATCCATTCCCTTAGGGACGTTCACCTGCGTTACAGGCGTGTCGGGCAGCGGAAAATCTTCTTTTGTCAATGAAATTCTCTTCAAGCGGCTGGGGGCGGATCTGAACCGCATGAAGGTGCGCCCGGGCAAGCACAAGGGGATCGAAGGAGAAGAATTTCTCGATAAGGTCATCAACATCGACCAGAGTCCCATTGGGCGCACACCCCGATCCAATCCGGCTACCTACACCGGCGTATTCAACGATATCCGGGATTTGTTTGCCTCCACGCAGGATGCAAAAGCCCGGGGCTATGGGCCGGGCCGCTTTTCCTTTAATGTCCGCGGCGGCCGGTGTGAGGCCTGCCAGGGTGACGGCCTGATCAAAATTGAAATGCATTTTCTGCCGGATATCTATGTGCCCTGCGAAGTGTGCAAGGGAAAGCGTTACAACCGCGAGACGCTGGAAGTGCAGTACAAGGGCAAAAATATTTACGAAGTGCTGGATATGACGGTGGATGAGGCGGTGGAGTTCTTTGAAAACCTGCCCCGGATTGTGCGTAAAATCCGCACGCTGCAGGAGGTCGGCCTGGGCTATTTGCGGCTGGGACAGGCATCCACAACCCTGTCCGGCGGTGAGGCCCAGCGCGTTAAACTGGCCACGGAGCTGAGCAAGCGTTCCACTGGCAAGACAATCTATATTCTGGATGAACCTACCACGGGCCTGCATACCGACGATGTGCGCCGCCTGATTGACGTGCTGCAGAAATTGGTGGATGCGGGCAACACCATGGTGATCATTGAGCATAATCTGGATGTCATCAAAACGGCGGATTACATCATTGATCTGGGGCCCGAAGGCGGCAGCGGCGGCGGCAGCATTGTATGCACCGGCACGCCGGAGGAAGTGGCCTGCTGCCCCGGAAGCTATACGGGACAGTATTTGCAAAAGGTGCTCAAAGACTGAGCGGAGGGCCGCACAGCGCAGCGACCGTTGTCAACTGCGCTGCGCAGCCCCGAAATGAGAAAATGGAAAACCGTCAGGCGCCAAAACGCCCTTCTGTGCATAAGATGAAGCAGAAAGGAGGGCATTTTATGGAGTTTGCAGAGCTTTTGCAGCAGAGTTTTCTGGCTTTTTTTGCGGCCATCGGCATTGCTTGGGCTGCTTGGACAGTGGTGGAAGCACTGTTTTTATCCCGGCGGGAGCCGCTGGAGCGGTGTTTGGTGCTGGTTCCGGTCACCCGGGATGCTCCCGCACTGGAGCAGACTGTGGCGGGACTGCAGTGGACCACCGTGTGCGGGTGCAAATTTGAACGAATTTTAATCGCCGACTGCGGCTTGAGTGCTGAAGGGAGAGCTTTGGCACAGAACTTGGCGGCGCACGGTGAAAATGTGACACTGTGTACTATGGATGATGCGGAAGCATATTTACATAGAACTGAAAGATGACGAAAGGGGGATGCACACTGTGGCAGGGGAGCACTGTACGGTAGACGGAACGGTAAACAGTTTGATTTTTCAAAATGAAGAAAATGGCTATACCGTACTGCGGCTGGATACGACCGATGGACAGCAGATCACTGTGGTGGGGTGCATTCCCTGTGCGGCGCCGGGGGAGGAGCTGATTGTCACAGGGGTATGGAAGCATCACCCTGTCCACGGGGCGCAGGTGCAGGCGGAGTTGGTGGAACGCTATATGCCCCGCACGGAAAGTGCAATTTTGAGTTATCTCTCCTCTGGTGTGGTCAAGGGTGTGGGCCCGGCCACAGCGCAGATGCTGGTTTCGCGTTTCGGCGAAGAAACTCTGGATGTGCTGGAGCTGGAACCGGAGCGGATGACGACGCTCAAGGGCATCACCGCCCGCAAGGCGCAGGAAATTGCGGCCAGCTTTCGCTACCAGGCGGGTATGCGCCGGCTGATGGAATTCCTGGCCCGCAATCAGCTGCCCACGGCTCTGGCGCTGAAACTTTTTAAGCGCTATGGGGACAAGGCGTCGGAAGAGGTGCGCTCCAATCCCTATCTTTTGTGCGAAGAACTGTTTGGCGTGTCCTTTGCCGCGGCGGACGCCATCGCTCTTTCTGACGGTGTGGAAGCGGACAGCCCTGCGCGCCTGGAAGCGGCGGTATTATTTACGCTGATGCATAATATGAATAATGGGCATGTGTTTTTGCCGCGGCCGAAGCTGATTGCCGCGGCAGCTGCGATGCTGGAGCTTTCAGAAGAACCTGTGGAAATTGCGCTGGACGCGCTGCTGGAGTCTGGAAAGCTGGTGCAGGAACCGGTTGCCAATGTGCAGGCATGTTATATGACGAGCATGTATGAGGCGGAAACCTATGTGTGCCGCCGGATGCTGCGCATGTGTGAAGAAGCAACGGACCAGGGCAGGAATGTGGAAAAGATTCTGCAGGAAATTCAAAAAGAGCAGGGGATTGTTTATGCTGCCCAGCAGCGCCTGGCGGTGGAGACGGCGGCGCAGTCCGGCGTTTTTCTGCTGACCGGGGGGCCGGGAACGGGGAAAACCACCTGTGTGCGCGGCATTGTGGCAATGCTTGAGCGCATGGGCTATGCGGTGGAACTGGCGGCGCCCACGGGCCGTGCTGCCAAACGCTTGGGCGATGCTTGTGCCAGGGAGGCGCAGACCATTCACCGTATGCTGGGCATGAGCTACAGCGAGGAACTGGGCGAGGTTACCTTTGCCAAAAATGAAAAAGAACCGCTGAATGCTGATGCGGTCATTATTGATGAGATGTCCATGGTGGATTTGAGCCTGATGCGCTCATTATTGGCCGCCCTGCGCCCCGGCTGCCGGCTGGTGATGGTGGGAGACGCAGATCAGCTGCCCTCTGTGGGGGCCGGCAATGTATTTTCAGATCTGATTCGCAGCGGACGGCTGGCAGTGGTTCATCTGACGGAAATATTCCGGCAGGCGCAGCAGTCGGCCATTGTGCGCAATGCCCATGCGATCAACCGCGGGGAACAGCCGAACCTGACCAGCAATCAGGGCGATTTCTTTTTCCTGCGCCGGCGGGATGAGGAAACGGTGCTTCGCACCATTGTGGAGTTGTGCAAAACGCGCCTGCCCCAGAATATGGGGATTGAACCGCAGCAGATTCAGGTGCTTTCGCCCACCCGCAAGGGCGGCGCAGGGACATGGGCGCTGAACCGGGCTTTGCAGGCGGCGCTGAATCCGGCGCGGCCGGACAGGCGGGAAAAAGCATTTGGCGATACGGTCTTTCGGCAGGGCGACCGCGTAATGCAGGTAAAAAATGACTATGATATTCTCTGGCAGAAACAGGATGGCGCTGTGGGAACGGGTGTATTCAACGGCGATGTGGGCGTTGTGACAGAAATTGACCCTTCCGGCGAACTGCTGACGGTGCTGTTTGAGGATAAGACGGCAACCTATACCAGCGAAATGCTGGGGGAATTGGAGCTGGCTTATGCTGTGACAGTACATAAAGCACAAGGCAGTGAATATCGCGCGGTGATTCTGGCGGCTATGCCCTGTGCCGCGACGCTGATGGTACGCAATGTGCTTTATACGGCCATTACCCGTGCAAAGGAACTGCTGATTCTGGTGGGGGATGACCAGACAATTTGCCGCATGGCGGCTACAGACCGGCGCAGCCGCCGGTACAGCGGATTGAAAGTTCGGCTGCGGAAAGGGGAAGAGGTTTCATGAAGCTGATTCATCGTTGCTTGGATCTTTTATATCCGCCCAAGTGCGTATTCTGCGATGCGCTGCTGCAGGAGGACGAAACTTATTTCTGCCGCAGCTGCGGCGAGAAAGTACCCATGGCAGAGGGGGCGGATCTGTGCCGCAAAGGAACTTATTTTGATAAATGTATTGCGCCGCTGTATTATCAGGGGATGGTGCGGGATTCTTTTCTGGACTATAAATTCCATGAGAAAACCTGGCGGGCAGCGACCTATGCGGCCTTTTTGGAGCCTTATGTGCGAAAGGAGTTCCCGGTGCTGGATGTGGTGACCTGGGTGCCTTTGAGCCGGCGCAGCCAGAAAGACCGGGGCTATGACCAGTCAGAGCTGGTGGCGCGGGAGTTGGCAAAGCTGCTGGAACTGCCATGCGAAAGGCTGCTGGAAAAAGTGCGCAATACCCAGCAGCAGTCGCGGCTGGATTTGCCGGAAGAGCGCCGGGCCAATGTATTGGGAGCATATAGCCTGAAAAAGAATATTTCCGTCAAGGGACAAAGCATTCTGGTGGTGGACGATGTGATTACCACCGGCAGCACCATTGATGAGTGCTGCCGTGTGCTGGTGACGGCCGGAGCGGCTGAAGTGCACTGTGCAGCAGTGGCGCAGGCGACCGGAAAGGAGAGAAAATCTCCAAAAGCATTGTAAACGCTTGCAAAAGAGAAATAAACCAAGTATAATGACAAAATGGAAAAGAAGGAATAGAACCTGCTGGAAACAGGAATAAATAAATCGATATAGAAAGTTGAATGAGGTGGGCACATGTGCGCATTAGCAAAAGACATCGGCATTGATTTGGGTACTGCGTCGGTTCTGATTTATGTCAAGGGACAAGGAATCGTTTTGAATGAGCCTTCCGTGGTGGCGATGGATAAAAATACAGGCAAACTGCTGAAGGTAGGTGCGGATGCACAGGCGATGCTGGGACGCACACCGGGCAATATTGTAGCGATCCGTCCGCTGCGGGATGGTGTGATTTCCGATTACGATATGACAGAGCGGATGCTCAAAGAATTTATTCATAAGGTCAATGGCTTCCAGCTGTTTAAGCCCAGGGTTATTATTTGTGTACCCTCCGGCATCACCGAGGTGGAGGAGCGCGCCGTGATTGATGCAGGCGTGCAGGCGGGTGCCCGCAGCGTGTATCTGATTGAGGAACCGGTGGCAGCGGCCATCGGTGCCGGTATTGATATTACAAAACCTGATGGGCATCTGATCATTGACATCGGCGGCGGCACAACGGATATTGCGGTGATTTCCCTTTCCGGCGTGGTGGAATCTGCCTCCATCAAAGTGGCCGGCGATATGTTCAACGAAGCGGTGGTTAAATATATCCGCCGCAAGCACAATGTGCTCATCGGTGAACGCACGGCAGAAGATTTGAAAATTCAAATCGGCTGTGTGTATCCCCAGGAAGAAGAGCAGAGTGTGGAAGTCAAAGGCCGCTGCCTGATGACTGGTTTGCCCAAGGTGTTTACCGTTTCCTCGGGCGAGATGATCGAGGCTTTTGAAGAGCCCGCTGAGCGGATCCTTGAAGCGGTACACTCCGTGCTGGAAAGAACGCCGCCGGAGCTGGTGGCCGATATTTCCACCAATGGTATTGTGATGACCGGCGGCGGCAGCATGGTCAAGGGCTTTGACAAGCTGGTGGAGTCCAGAACGGGTATTGCGACCACGGTGGCAGAGAATGCAATCCAGTGTGTGGCTATGGGTACCGGCCAGAGCTTGGAATGGGTCAGCTCCATGCAGGATGGTACCGTCAATCTCTCCCGCCGCAAACAGATGGACCGGTAAAATCAATCGTTCCCATTTTCCCTGAGCGTACATGCGCTCAGGGGATTTTTTTGCGATGGTCGGCAGCTGGCGGTTGCTGCTGTATCCGCTGTCAAGCTTTTGAGCTTTACACGGAGGATTGCAGCAAGCGCCATCATTTCTGCATTTTCACTGTTAACGTTCTCCAGCAGGACGTAGTTGACGGCATCCTGCTGGTTTGGTTGATAATTTTTTGTATAATTTAAATTATATTCTCCTTTTTGTAGTCGCCTTTTGTCAGCTTTTGGCGAAAAGGAGCACAAATCCGTGGCTTTACACCCATGTGTAGGACCACGGATTTGTCGCATGGTTTTGTGTGGCGAGGCAAATTTTGTGCGGTGAAAAAGAAGATCTGCGCCGGCCGCGGGCAGGACGCTTGACGCGAGGTTCCGGTGTGATTCTATGTGTATATGACTGCAAAGGTTGTGTTGACAAACCAAGGGCCGTTTGATATACTGAGGTCAAATTATACAATATTTTACAAAATAAAATTTTAAAATTCGGCAATTTATTCAAAAAAATTTCGTTTTTTTGGGCTTTGTTCCGATAAATAAGCATATTGTCTCCGTGGTAAAGACAATAAAACGGATTCTGATTCTTACTGCGCAGAATATTCTGCAGGAAACATGCGGCACGGAATAAGGTGAACAAGTTTACCCATAGGAAAAGCCGGAAGTAGTGATAAAGGGGGCGCGGCGAAAAGCACCGCATTTTTCATGGAGAGGGAGGTATACTGTGGAACAGCAGGCAGTGGTGACCAATATTCAAAAATTCAGTGTACATGACGGACCGGGCATTCGCAGTATCCTGTTTTTGAAGGGTTGCCCGCTGCGCTGCCAATGGTGTGCCAATCCGGAAAATATTGCCCCGGGACCGCAGTTGATGGTCTACCAGGGGAAATGCATTCGGTGTGGATTGTGCATCAGCCGCTGTTCCCAGAATGCAATTATTGTTCGTGATGAGACTGTGACAATGGATTGGGGGCGCTGCCGGGGCTGCGGAGCCTGTGCGTCGGTCTGTCCCACGCAGGCCCGGGTGATGAAAGGCGAAACGATGACAACGGCAGATGCCCGGCGCGCCATCGACAGAGATATTCCTTTTTACAAAAATTCCGGCGGCGGCGTTACCTTTTCCGGTGGGGAACCGCTGCTTTATCCTGATTTTATCATGGAAATTGCGCGGGAATACCGGGCGCAGGGATTGAATGCCGTTGTGGAGACCTGCGGATGTGTGCCATGGGAAACCTTTGCCCGGGTGCAGCCGTGGATTGATTTGTTTTTATATGATTTAAAGTTTGTGGACTGTGAAAAGCACCGGAAATACTGCGGCATGGGCAATGAGCTGATTTTGGCCAATCTGCGGCGGCTGTGCGAGAGCAGCCGTGTGGTTGTCCGTATCCCGATCATTCCCGGCATTAACGACATGCAGGAGGACATTGACCGAACCGGCCGTCTCCTGGCAGAGTTGGGAGAACGGATTGAAGCCATTCATTGCCTGCCCTATCACAATCTGGGCTTTTCAAAATATGAGGCTTTGGGCATGGAATACAGCCTGAGCGATGTGATGCTGCCCAAGGGCGGCTATATGGAAACCATTCGAAAGATGTTTGAGCAGCACGGCCTGCAGGTGCAGATCGGCGGCTAAAACATACATAAAACCGGCTGCGCGAGGCCGGAGACCAGGAAAAAGGAGCGCGCAAATAGAACATGATGCAGAAAAATAAGGCAAAGAAGGCATCAAGCATGTAGTTTTTGAGGAGGTAAAACCATGGGCTGCTGTACAACAGAAAACACGAAGGTCAACGAAAGAAAAAAATGGACGGACGGCGCGACGGAGCGTATTAACCGTTTGAGAGATCAGTTCTTTAAAAATAAGCCGGAGCTGGATGTATTCCGTGCACTCGTTTACACCCGTGTCTACCAGGAGACCGAAGCGGAAGACCTGCCGATTCGCCATGCCAAAGCTCTGCTGGCTTATATGACGGAAAAACCCCTGGTGATTGGCAAGGACGAACTGATTATCGGTACGGAAGGTTCCAAACACCGCTCTGCCGTTGTCTGCCCCGAAATCTGCTACAAATGGATTGAGGACGAAATGGACACCATGGCTACCCGTCCCCAGGATCCCTATCAGATTTCTGAGGAGACGAAAAAAGCTTTGCGGGAAGTGATCTTCCCCTTCTGGGAAGGCAAGTCCATGGAGGAGTATTTCTATGCCAATATGAGCGATGAGCTTAAGAACATCGGCATGGGAACCAATATTGTTTTCAGCGATGCCAAGTCTGCTACCGGCGGCGGTGAGTGGTCTGTGGGTTACCACAATATTGTGATGAAAAAAGGATTCAAGGGCGTGCGTGAGGAAGCTGAAGCTTATCTGGCGGCGCTGGACCGCACGGACCCGACAACCTGGAATAAAGCCAAGTTCTATGAAGCCGTTATCATCTCCTGCGAGGCCTGCCGTGTCATGTGTCAGCGCCATGCCGACTATGCCCGGGAGCTGGCCGCGGCCGAGAGCGATCCGGTGAGAAAGGCAGAACTGATCAAAATTGCGGAGGCCTGCCGTGCGCCCTATGAAGCGCCCCGGAATTTCCACGAAGCAGTTCAGTCTGTGTGGTTCACACAAATGATGATCTGGGCCGATGAGAACCAGCAGGCCTGCTGCATTGCCCGGCCCGATCAATATCTTTATCCCTTCTATAAAGCTGACATTGAAAGCGGCGCTATTACCCAGCTGGAGGCCCAGGAATTGCTGGAATGTCTGTGGATCAAGCTGGCTGAGTATATTTATGTAGTCACTGCCGATGGTGCGTCCTACTATTCCGGATACATTTCCTTCTGCGGCGTCACCGTGGGCGGCGTGGATGAAAACGGCGAAAACGCTGTCAATGAATTGTCCTCCATGATGCTTCAGTGCACCATGGATCTGCGCATGAATACCCCCACTATCAATGTCCGCGTCAGTGAAAAGACACCGGACGATTATCTGATGAAAGTCTGCGATCTGGTTAAGCTGGGCACCGGCCAGCCTGCGATTTTCTATGATGAGAATGCATTCCGTATTCTGGAGCGCCGGGGTGTTCCCTTGAAGGACGCCTACAACTGGTCTGTGGGCGGCTGCATTGAGCCCTATCCGGCCGGCACCTCTCACATGTGGGCTGAAGGCTGCCGCTACAGCTATGCCATTGCGGTGGAATGGGCGCTGTTCAACGGCTATACCCGGTACTGGAAACGGGATATCGGACTGAAGACCGGTGATCCCAGAACCTTTGATACTTATGAAAAATTCGAGGACGCGGTCAAAAAACAGATGGCTTATCAGATCAAGATGGCCGTGGCCAGCGTTCATGTATCGGAACAGGCGCATATGAAGAAGCTGCCCAAGACCGTTCGCTCCATCCTGACGGAAGGCTGCCTGGAAAACGGCACGGACTGCCTGTTCGGTGGTGCCCGGTTTAACAACGGCCCCGGCCTGGAGACCACAGGCCTGACGGATCTGGTTGATTCCCTGGCCGCGGTGAAAAAGCTGGTTTATGAAGACAAGGTATTCACCATGGACCAGCTGATTAAAATGATCGAAGCCAATTTCGAAGGATATGAGGCGGAGCGCCAGATTCTGATCAACAACGCACCCAAATACGGCAATGACGATCCCTATGTGGATAACATTGCAAAGGAAATGATGGACTTCTCCTATGAGGTCACATCTTCCTACAAAAATCTGCTGGGGTATCATTTTGTCACAGGCAATGTGCCCGTGATTGCCAATGTGCCCCACGGCGAAGTCACCTGCGCGCTGCCTTCCGGCCGCAAAGAGGGCACGCCTCTGGCAGATGGCGTATCCCCCTACACCGGCTACGATCGAAATGGCCCCACTGCCGTTATCAAATCTGTGTGCGCGATGGATCATTCGAAATCCGGCTGCGGCAACCTGCTGAATATGAAGCTGAGTCCGTCGCTGCTGGAAACAGAGCAGGATAAGAAAAATCTGATTGCGCTGATGCGTACCGAAAGCCAGCTGGGCGGTTATCATGTCCAGTTTAATGTGGTTTCCAACGAGACGCTGAAGGATGCGCAGAAGCATCCGGAGAATTACAGCGACCTTCTGGTGCGTGTGGCGGGCTACAGCGCCTACTTTGTGGAGCTGCGGCCCGATGCACAGCAGGCGATTATCGACCGCACGGAGATTTCCCAGTGGTAATATAAAATTCAGTATACAGCTGGCAGGCGTCCATGTTTTTGACAGCATGGACGCCTGTTTCCTGTTAACAGGAAACAGGCTGGTGTGCAAAGAACATATGTGATACAATGAAGCCATCGAATGAAAGGAGAATCCGATCATGGCCCGCATCACTGAGCCGCAAGAGACGAAACGCGCGCAGGCTTTTGAACTGTGGAAAACAGCTCCCATGCCTATGGTGACGCTGCTGAAAACCCTGGATGTTACCCGCCTTGTTCGGCTCAGCCGCAGGCAGGGATGGAAGTTTCACATGCTGATGTGCTGGTGCATCGGCAGGGCTGCGGCGCAGATGGAAGAATTTTATATGCTCCCGGTGGGCGATGCGCTGATGCAGTATGACAGGATTGCTGTCGACACCATCGTGGCAACCGATGCAGGCGGCATCAGCACCTGTGATATCCCTTTTTCCGAATCTCTGGCTGTTTTCAGCCGGGACTATCTGCGCCTGACACAGCAGGTGCGCGCGGGGGGAGAAGCACATGCCCTGGATGAGGATTGCATGGTGATTGGGACATCTGCCTTGGCGGAGTATGAAATAGACGGCGCGGTGAATTTTTACGCGGGCGGGGAGTACAACAACCCCTTTCTCATTTGGGGAAAGTATCGCAGGAAATGGCTGAAAACGGTTCTGCCTGTGTCGTTCCAATTTCACCATATACAGATGGACGGCGCCGAGGCAGCCCGGTTCCTTGCGCTGCTGCAAAGGGAAATCGATGCCTGCGGCGGCAGATGAGGAGGGCGGGGAATGCGCGCGGCGCATGACTGCAATGCCCATCATGCGGCACGGGTGCAATTTGTAAAAACAAAAGATGGAGGAAATCGCTGTGGCGCACATTGTTGAAATTACGGATCTTTCTCTGCCGGAGCTGGATATCTTTGCCCGCTTGACGGAGACACAGCTGCGCAGCCGGGTGGAACCGGAAAAGGGAATTTTTATTGCGGAGAGTGCCAAAGTGATTGTACGCGCGCTCGATGCGGGCTGCGTGCCGGTGGCGCTGCTGATGGAGCGCCGGAAATTGGCGCCGCAGGAAGCGCTGCTGGCGCGCTGCGGGGATGTTCCGGTTTACACGGCAGAGCGGGAGGTGCTGGCGGCGCTGACCGGCTATACCCTGACCCGGGGCGTGCTGTGCGCCATGCGCCGCCCGCATTTGCCGGCGGTGGAGACATTGTGTGCAGGCATGCGGCGCTTGGCGGTACTGGAGAATATTGTGGACGCCACCAATGTGGGCGCCATTTTCCGCTCGGCAGCGGCGCTGGGGATGGACGGCATTTTGGTGACGCCCTCGTGCTGCGACCCGCTGTGCCGGCGGGCCGTGCGCGTCAGCATGGGTACGGTGTTTCAAATTCCATGGACCCGTATCGGCGAAACGGCCGCTGATTGGCCCGAACAGGGGCTTGCGCGCCTGCGGCGATTGGGCTATGCCACGGCGGCCATGGCGCTGGACGAGCGTGCCGTCCGTGTGGATGCTCCGCAGCTGGCGGCGGAGGGCAAACTGGCTTTGGTGCTGGGCACGGAGGGAGATGGCCTGTCCCAAAATACCATTGCTGCGTGTGACTATACTGTGCGCATCCCCATGGCCCATGGGGTGGATTCCCTGAATGTAGCTGCAGCCAGTGCGGTGGCTTTCTGGCAGCTCCGTTCCGGAGAGTGAGCAGGGGTGACATCGGGCGTGAAGCAAGGCGGGATGCTCCCGAAAGGGAGCATCCCGCCTTGCTTTTATCCGAGGGCAGAGACATCAGGTGAGTTTTTTCGCTGGAAGCGCTCTCACAGCCTCCACATCTGCCTGTGTAATTTTCATTAAATCTTCCCGCGTCAGCGTATCCAGCTCGGCCAAACGGTTGCACTGGGCGGTGAGAATTTGCTCGAAGATATTGCGCACGCCCCGGGCATTGCCGAAGGAAACGGAGTTGGTATTGCGGTCGGCAATCAGCAGCTGCACGGCTTTTTTGGTGTCCTCATCCAGCACATAGCATCCTTTTTTGCACTGCATCTCAAAAATGCGCACCATTTCTGCGATGGTATAGTCATCAAAATGGAGATAGCGATTGAACCGGGATTCCAGGCCGGGATTGCTGTGGATGAAATCGTCCATCAGCCCGTCGTAGCCTGCTACAATCACAATCAGGTCATCCCTGTGGTCTTCCATGGCTTTGAGCAGGGTGTCGATGGCTTCCTGGCCGAAATCGTTTTCGCTTCTGCCATTGAGGGCATAAGCCTCGTCAATAAACAACACACCGCCCAGGGCTTTGGCGACAACTTTGCTGGTTTTTGTGGCTGTTTGCCCCACATAGCCTGCCACCAGGCCGCTGCGGTCCACCTCCACCAGATGGCCTTTGGACAGGATGCCCAGGCTGTGATAGATGCGGGCCATAATGCGGGCGACGGTGGTTTTGCCGGTGCCGGGATTGCCGGAAAAGACCATGTGCAGCGACATATCGGTGCAGGGCAGGTCGTTTTCCTTGCGCTTTTGATAGATTTGCACCATGTTAATCAGATTTTCCACTTCTTTTTTCACAGCGTCCAGACCGATGTAGCTGTTCAGCTCCGCTTTCAGGGCGGCGATATCTTCTTTGGGCAGGGCCTCCTGCGTTTGCTCTTCTTTACTGGTTTCGCCGGTGCCGGCGGCGGTTTTGGTCTCCGGTGTGCCGCCGGTTTCTTTTTCGTGGGGATCCTGGGCAGCGGCGGTGTTCTGCGGCGCTTTCGCGGCGGGACCCCAGAAATCCGTACTCATGGAACGGAGATTGTTAGCCGTCAATGTGCGGATTACGTCCAGCTGCTGCTGAATGATGCGGTCCTTGCGGTCGCTGCTGCTGTTTCCGAGCTGAAGGGACATAAGGCATTTACTCCTTTATCAATTTGGTTTTTTCCATGGCGGAGAATAAAAGAGCGGCGACAAAGCCGGTCAGCGCGCCGGAAAAAAGAGAAACCACCAGTAAAAGCGGCAGATAAGCTACGGGGGCGGCGCTGCCCAAGGTGAGCACGGCGGCGCCTACCTGACCGATGTTATGCCCCGCCGCGCCGGCAATGGAGACGCCGTAAATGGAAAGGCCCGGCAGACGGTGCAGCAAAATCATCACAATCATGGCCAGCACGCCGCCCATCAGCGAGAAAATCAGCGCGGAGGCATTGCCCGCAAACATGGCGCCCAGCAGGCACCGGGCGATTAAAATAGCCATGGCCGGCGCAGCGCCCAGATAATAGAGAGCGAACACCGTGACAATGTTGGCAATGCCCAGCTTGAATCCGGGCAGGGGTATGAGCAGCGCCGTGGGCAGCATGTTTTCAAGATAGGACAGAGCCAGGGCCATAGCGGTCAATATGGCGCAAAGGGCCAGTTTATGCACATCAGTTTTCATAACAGGCCCCCTTTCATTTTACGACGGCATCAAAAGGCTGTTCTGCCGCATTTTCCGAGGAGAGTTCCACTACAAAGCGACCGGGCAGGCAGACGATGCTCTGCCCGCCGCGGCTGATCCAGCCGGTGTGGACACAGTCCTGATTGGCGCAGGGAGCGCTTTTCACGCGGATGTGCCCATGGTTGAACTGAACCACATAGTCTCCGTAGGTTCGCTCCTCGTCGTCGGCGCCGACGGTAATGGGAATTGTGTCCAGAATCTGCCCGTTCTGGGAGATAGTGCAGGTCAAATCACCGCTGCCGGCAGCTTTGGGCAGCAGAAAGAGGAACAGCGCCGCCGCTGTGGCCAACACTGCCGCGACCACCAGCGCATCCCAAAGAGAGGGGCGCAGGCGCACCTTAATTTTTTGTGAGGTAAACATATTCATATTCATGCTCCGCCAAAGAGGAATCAAAACAGTCCTTCAGGCCCTCTGTCAGATAGACGGTTCCGGCTTCGTCTACCAATATCATGTCGAAGTCTGTACTATAAGACTGCCAGAAGGATACGGCGTTGTCATATCCCATAACAAACAAAGCGGTAGACAGGGCGTCGCCCATGGTGCCGCTGTCACAGACGATAGTGACGGAGGTGAGGCCATTGCGGGCCACATCGCCGGTTTTGGGGTCGATGATGTGGTAATAGGTGACGCCGTCCTGCTCGAAGTAACGTTGGTAGCCGCCGGAGGTGATGGCGTATTTGTCTGTCAGAAGTAAAACGCCGAGATAGGCGCTGGGGTCGTTGGGATCCTGGACGGCGATGCGCCAGGGATTTCCATCGGGCCGCGTGCCCCGGGCATAGACATTGCCGCCCAGGCTGACCATGGCGGAATCCACGCCGTTTTCTTCAAATACGGCGGCCAAACGGTCCGAAGCGTAGCCCTTGGCAATGCCGCCCAGATCCACTGCCATGCCTTCCTCCAGCGTGACGGTGCCGTCGCCGAAAACGATGCGGTCACTGCCCACCAGGGTCAGCAGCTGGTCCAATTCCTGCCGGGAAGGGACACGGGGTGTTTCTCCGGTAAAATTCCAGGCATCCATGATGGGCGCCACAGTGACATCAAAGGCGCCGTTTGTCTGCTGAAAGTAATCCACGGAGGTTTTCAGAAGGGAAAGCACTTCTTCATCTGCGGCCACAGGGGTGCCGTTGCTTTTGTTGATGGCGGAGACGGCGCTGCTTTCATCGTGACGGGAGAGCAGCGCATCCAAACGATAAATCTCTGTTTCAGCGGCATGCAGCGCCTGCTCTCCGGCTTCGGAGGTGCTGGCATAAACTGTCAGATCCATCATGGTGTCCATGGCATAAACCTGGGTGCTGGATTCCTGCGGCGCCTGCTGGCAGCCGCACAGCAAAAGAAGCAGCAACGGGAGAAGGAAAACCTGTTTTTTCATAGGGGAAACCCTTTCTTTTCCAAACAAATCGAACCGGTATGTCCGGTGCATAATTTTATTTTTTATCATAGCATGATTTGCTGCGGCTTTCAACTCAGGCGTGGACATTTTCCTGCTGCGGTTTTGCAGCATGAAAGAGAAGCAGAAGCGCGGGGAGGCAGTATCAAAGAAAAGACAACGCACCGTGGGAGACGGGGCGAACCATGTCGGGAAATATTGTGCCTTGCAAATTGTGGGTGAATCTGTTAAACTATCCCTGTTATAGTGAAATAGAAGTCAGGGGCGGCAAGCCCTTGTTGGAGGTTTAGGCAACTTATGGCAAAAAAACAGAGCCTTGAAAAAAAGAAGCAGATCCGGGCGCAGAGCATGCAGCGCAAAGCGGACCGGGAAAAGGAAGAAGCTGCAATCCTTAACAAATGCCTGGGCATGCTGGCTGTGCTGGTGGTGGCGGAGATTTATTTCCTGCTGTGCTACCGCTTTTTTGTGCAGGGCACCATGCAGAGTCTGGTGACCATGGCTGGTGTGATTGCTGTGGTTGGCTATGTCGGCTTGGCTGCAGCGATTGCAGGAGCGGTTCTGTTCGCAGTACGGCGGAGAGGGAAAATGGCCCAGGGAGGCGTCTGGCTTTTGCTGCTGGGTGTGATTTTGTTCGCGGGCAGCCGGCTGATGCTTGCTATTTACCCGACAGGAACCACGGTGATGTGTGCGGTGGTGCCGCTGCTGGCTCTGGCAGGATTTGTGTATTACCTTTATCAGAAAGAGTTTTTCTGCGCGGGCCTGGGCATGGGCCTGGCGGTAGCGGGAATGTGGCTGGCCCATCGCGCCGTCGGCAGCGCTGCCTGGAGCAGCCGTTATGTGATTGTGGAAGTTGTACTTCTGATTCTGGTGCTGGCTTTGCTGGCAGTGACGGTGGCTATCGGCCGCAATGGAGGCAAATGGGGGAAAGCTGGCGGAGAGAAAATGATTTTCTCCGGCACCTCCAATTATGCTTTGGCTTACGGTGCTTTGGTGCTGGCGGCTGTATTCATTCTGATTGGTATTTTTGCAGCGGCTGCTGCGCTGTATCTCATGTGGGCAGGCATTGCGCTGCTGTTTGTCATGGCGGTATATTACACCATACATATGATGTGAACGCAGAAATTAAAGCTTAACAGAAAAGGGCGTGAAGAGGGGAAGCGGTCGGAGGACTGCCCCCTCTTGCTTTTTTGCTTTGGAAAAGATTGGAAAAATGATGACTTGGGCACGAAGGAGGAGCAAAATTCATGAAAACATTCAAACGGCTATCGGCTATGGTATTGGCGGCGGCGTTGTGCCTGTCTCTGCTGTGTGTGTCGGCATTGGCAGATGAAACAGAAACCACAGTGCAGCTGAATCAAACCAGCCTGACGCTGGCCGTTGGCGATACGGCGTCGCTGAGCGCGACGGTCAGCGACGGACAGGGTGTCACCTGGCAAAGCCTGACCACCAGTGTAGTCAGCGTGGATGAGCAGGGGAAAGTCACGGCACTTGCCGAAGGAAGCGCAACCATTCGGGCCACAACGGCGGACGGCAGCGCCTCAGCAATCTGCAAGGTAGAGGTGTATATGGCATTTCCTTCCTATTCTCTGCGGGAAGGGGAGAGTGTTACCCTGCAGACATCCCTCTCCGGCAATGTGACCTGGAGCAGCAACAACAGCAGCATTGCTTCGGTCAGCAGTTCCGGTACAGTAACGGCCAACAGCTTTGGGAGAACCTATATCGCAGCGTCCAACGGAAGCGAAACAGAAGGATTTTCCATCACCGTGGGCGGCCATGTGGGCATCGATATTTCCTCTTGGAACGGCACCATCGATTGGGATGCATTGAAGGAGCAGGGAATTGAATTCGTGATGATCCGCGCGGGTTATGGCTGGGAACATACGGATGCCCGTTTTATTGAAAACATCGAAGGGGCCATTGCCCATGGCATGCCCATTGGTATTTATTTTTACAGTTACGCGGAGTCGGCGGAAAAGGCGCAGGTGGAGGCGGATTACTGTGCCGAATTGCTGGAACCGTATAAAGAGTATATTACATTGCCGGTGGCCTATGATTTGGAGGAATACAGCAGCCTGACCGGAACACAGCTGGTGGAATTTGCAGAGATTTTCTGCGGAACGCTCCAGGATGCGGGATTCCATACGATGGTATATGCCAACGGCAGCTTCTTCTCCAAAATGGATCTTTCTTCTCTGAGCGATATGGGCGTGGATTATTGGTACGCATGGTATGCAACGGTGCCTGATCTGAACAGCATTCCCACAATCCGCGGCACATCATCTCTGCCGAACATCTGGCAATACAGTTCCTCCTGCGTAGTGCAGGGGGCACTGGCCTCGGGCAGAACCGATATCAATGTGCTGTACATGCCGGAGTATCTCAGCTTTTCTGCGCCGGTTGTGACGGCGGAAAATACAAGTTCCGGTGCACGCATTCAATGGGGCGGCAGCACTTATGCCAGTTCCTATACGGTTTACCGGGTGGATGCCTCCGGCAATACGACTGAGGTTGGAACCTATGACGGTACGGTGCACTCCTGCACGGATCAGAGTTTCCTGCCTGGCATGGGTTATTTTGTCACGATGGAAATCAGCGATCCGATTGACGGAACGTATTACAGAAGCTATACAAGTGAAGCGGTGTATCCTTCTGCTGCCCGTTATACGGTGACAGTATCTGCCCAGGAAGGAGGCAGCGCCAGCGGCGGCGGCTCCTTTACAGTGGGAGAGACCGCCGCAGTGCAGGCGACTGCGGATGAGGGCTATACGTTTGACGGCTGGTATAATGCAGCTGGCGAGCGCGTTTCCACCGATGCAGAGTACAGTTTTACCGTTACCGCTTCGGTGGCGCTGACAGCGCACTTCAGTGCCGAAGAAGAAAATGTTTCCAACTTCACGGACGTGCAGACGGATGACTGGTATGCCGATGCAGTGGCCTACGCTGTGGAAAACGGTTTGTTCACCGGTACTTCGGACACCACGTTTTCCCCCGGAGGGACAATGACCCGGGGCATGCTGGTCACAGTGCTTTATCGCCAGGCGGGCGAACCGGAGGCCAGCAACCACAATAAATTTGTCGATGTATCGGCCGATATCTGGTATGCCAGAGCTGTGACCTGGGCCTATGACAATGGGATTGTCAACGGAACGGGAGATAAAACATTTTCACCGGAGGAACCGGTTACCCGGGAGCAGATTGCCACGATTCTGATGCGCTATTCCGATAAAATGGGTATGGATGTGCCGGAGACAACTTCCGGGGACCTCTCCGTTTTCGGCGACGACGATCAGGTTTCCTCTTTTGCGCTGGAGGGAATGCGCTGGGCGGTGGCTGCACAGCTGATCAACGGCAACGAGCGCAATGAACTCAATCCGCAGGGCAATGCCACCCGCGCTGAATGCGCTACCATCCTGATGCGCTGGAGCGAGAGCGGTTTGGAGCAATAAACTCATAAAAAATGCAGGGGGCTGCAGCCCCCTGCATTTTTACACCCGTTTATGGAATTTCTTCAATGGCACCTGTGGGACATCCTGCAATATATTTTCCCACATACATCTGATCCTCCGGCCGGGGATCTTCGTAGTAATCCATGCCGTTTTCATTTTTGATCCACTGCAGATTCATGCGGACAAACTGGCAGTGCCCGCAGCAGCAACAATTGTTCAAATCAATGCGGATCATGTTTTTCCTCCTTTTCACTTATTCTCCCATTTTTTCAGCGCTTGGGCTGTGTTTCTTATTTTTTATTATAGGCGCAGGGGAGGCGGGAAGTCAATAGGGCGCAGCTCTGGTCCTGCGGATTTGAACAAAGGAAGCGCATTGTATAAAAAATGGATAAAATGACAGGAAATTATGCGGAAATTATCGATTTCAGTGCATCTTTTCTCTTGTGTTGATTCGTGTTTTATTATAAAATAATCTATTAGGTAAAATAAAAAGATGTGGGTTGATCAAAGCGCACAGTAAATAGAAAACGGGAGTGAAGGCCCCATGTATCGGATTGGTATCGATATTGGTTCCACCACAGTAAAAGTGGTGGTTTTAGATGAGAAAAATCAGCTGCTGTTCCGCTCGTATGAGCGCCATTTTTCCAAGGTACGGGAAAAAACCTGTGAAATCCTGCGCCGCATTAAAGGAACTTATACCGGGCAGCAAGTGCAGATGGTCATCACAGGTTCTGCCGGCCTGGGTGTTGCAAAGGCCAGCGGCCTGGATTTTGTGCAGGAGGTGTATGCGACGGCGCAGGCAGTGAATACCCTGGAGCCTGACACTGATGCTGTCATCGAACTGGGCGGTGAGGATGCCAAGATCATTTTCTTTGGAAACAGTTTGGAAGAGCGTATGAATGGATCCTGTGCCGGTGGCACCGGTGCATTTATCGATCAGATGGCGACTCTTTTAAATGTGACGGTGGACGAGCTGGATGCTCTGTCTCTCAAGCATACCAAGCTCTATCCCATCGCTTCGCGCTGCGGCGTGTTTGCTAAGAGCGACATTCAGCCTATTTTGAACCAGGGCGGGTTAAAAGAGGATATTGCGGCCTCTATTTTTCAGGCTGTAGTCGATCAAACCATCGCGGGTTTGACCCAGGGCCGTGAGTTGACAGGGAAAATTGTATTCCTCGGCGGACCGCTGCATTTCCTTCAGGGATTGCGTCAGCGGTTTGTGGAAACGCTGCAGCTGGATGCGGACCATGCGATTTTTCCGGAAGATGGGGATTGCTATGCAGCCATCGGTTCAGCCATGTGTGCGGCGGATTATCCGAGCATTTTGTTTGATGAAATGCTGGACCGGCTGGAAAAAGCTGTGGATACCAACCAGAGTCTCAATACCCTGCCGCCGCTGTTTTCCTCGCAGGCGGAATATGATGCCTTTTTGGAGCGTCACAACAAAAATCATCTGCCTGAAGCGGACATTCACAGCTATGTGGGAAAAGCTTATCTTGGTATTGACGCAGGTTCCACTACGACAAAGATGGTGCTGATTGCTGAAGACGGCAGCATTCTCTTTTCCTATTATGGTTCCAATCAGGGGAACCCGGTACACATTGTGCTCGAGCAGCTGCGCGAAATTTACAAACTGTGTGAAACGCGCATCCATATTGCGGGAAGTGCTGTCACAGGCTATGGCGAGGATTTGATTAAAAATGCTTTCCGCTGTGATCTGGGGCTTGTAGAAACGGTGGCCCATTTCGCGGCGGCCCAGTATTTCGATCCCAAGGTGGATTACATTATTGACATTGGCGGACAAGATATGAAGTGCTTCAAAATCCGCAATGATGCCGTGGATTCCATCATGCTCAATGAGGCATGCTCCTCCGGCTGCGGAAGCTTTATTGAGACGTTTGCCAAAGCCATGGGATATGACATTGCCACCTTTGCCAAGCTGGGGCTGTTTGCCAAGGCTCCGGCAAACTTGGGCTCGCGCTGCACAGTGTTTATGAATTCTTCGGTCAAACAGGCTCAGAAGGACGGGGCGCCGGTGGAGGATATTTCCGCGGGACTGTCTATTTCCATTGTGAAAAATGCCATCTATAAGGTAATCCGTGCATCCAGTGCCGATGATTTGGGCCAGAATATCGTGGTGCAGGGCGGCACCTTCCTGAACGATGCCGTGCTGCGCAGCTTTGAGCTGGAAATCGGCCGCAATGTCACCCGCCCCACCATTGCCGGACTGATGGGGGCTTTCGGTGCGGCTTTGACAGCCCGGGATCGGCATATTGCAATGCCGATGCTGCTTTCGGCAGAAGAGCTGAGGGACTTTACCCATACGGCAAAACCATCCACCTGCCACTTGTGCACCAATCACTGTGCACTGACCGTCAATAAATTCAATGGCGGACGCAGCTATATTTCCGGAAACCGCTGTTCCCGTCCGTTAGGCCGGGAAAAACTGTCGACACCGAATATGTATGCGCTGAAATACGGCGCCCTGCGCAAAATGCAGGGAAAGGGTCTGGGCAACGGCACACGAGGGACAGTCGGCATTCCGCTGTGTTTGAATATGTATGAAAATCTGCCGTTTTGGTTTCAGTTTTTCACGGCGCTGAACTATGAAGTGGTGCTGTCGGAAGAATCCTCCCGGGAGCTTTACAACAAGGGACAGCGTACCATCCCTTCGGACACGGTGTGCTATCCGGCCAAGCTGGCCCATGGCCATGTGATGAGCCTGCTGGAAAAAAACGTGGATTATATTTTTTATCCCTGCATGCCTTATAATTTTGATGAAGGCATCAGCGATAATAACTACAACTGTCCGGTGGTAGCCTATTATCCTGAGCTTCTGGCTGCCAATGTGCCCGGGCTGAAAAAAGCGAAATTTCTGATGCCTTATATGGGGCTGCATCGGCCCAAGGATTTTAAAAAGCGCAGCATCAAATATTTCCGCGATACGATGGGCCTTGATTTGGCGCAGGTGGGGTTTGCGGTGGATCTGGCCTATAAGGCCTATGACAAGTGGCACCAGAACATCATCGAAACAGGCGAGCGCATGATTGAAGAGGCGCGGGCCGAGGGCAACCGGATTTTGGTGCTTTGCGGACGCCCTTATCACATTGACCCGGAAATCAGCCACGGCATTGATGAGCTTTGCGCAGAATATGGTTTTGTGATTATCAGTGAGGATGCTGTTGCTGAAAAACTGAAAAAACATAAACGCACAGTGCTGAATCAGTGGACCTACCATGCAAGAATGTATAATGCTGCCCGCTATGTCTGCTCTCAGCCGGACATGGAACTGGTGCAGCTGGTATCTTTTGGCTGCGGTACCGATGCGATTACGGGCGATGAAATGCGCACGATTTTGGAAAGCGAGGGTAAGCTTTATACCCAGCTGAAAATTGATGAGATTTCCAACCTCGGTGCGGTGCGCATTCGGATCCGCTCACTGATAGCTGCGCTGGATGCCCGCGATGCCCGCCGCAAAGCGGAGGAGGAAGCGGAAAAGCAGAGAAAAGAAAAGCAGAAGAGTGCCCAGAGCAAAGAGCAGCCGAAGAAAAAACCCTGGGAGCTGTGAGATGCTGCGGCGAAAGGAAGGATTAAAACCCTATGGCGGAACTGGTTTATGACAAGGACGGACGGCTCCTGTTCACTAAGGAGATGAAAAAAGAATACACTCTGCTGATGCCCCAGATGCTGCCGGTACACTTTGGCATGTTCCAAAAGCTGCTGCAGCTGGAAGGATATAAGGTAGATATGCTGATGACCCGCCACCACGCCATTGTGGAGGAGGGGCAGAAGTACGTACATAACGATACCTGCTATCCGGCGCTGCTGGTGATCGGTCAGCTGATTGATGCGGTGAAAAACGGCGGATATGATCCCCATAAAGTGGCGCTGCTGATTACGCAGACTGGCGGAGGCTGCCGGGCATCCAATTATATTCATCTGCTGCGCAAGGCACTGCACAAGGCGGGATATGATTATATCCCTGTGATTTCCGTCAGCTTTGGCGTGGAAAAGAATCCGGGTTTCAAGCTGACGCTGAGCCTGATCCGCAAACTGGCCTATGCGATGCTGTATGGCGATGTGATTGTCAATTTGGCCAACCAGGTCAAACCTTATGAAATTGAAGCGGGTGCGGCGGATCGCATGACCGAACACTGGGAAAACAAACTGGTGGAAAGCTTTGACAGGGGACAGCGGATGCGCTATCCGGCTTTTGTGAAAACGCTGGAAGAAATTGTAGCGGATTTTGAAGCGATTCCCGTGCAGCAGGAAGAAAAGATCAAAGTTGGCGTTGTGGGGGAAATTTATGTGAAGTTCTCTCCGCTGGGCAACAATAATTTGGAAAAATTTCTGCTCAGTGAAGGCTGCGAAGTAATTGTGCCGGGACTGACGGACTTTATTATCTTCAAAGTGTTTAACCGCATCAGCGATGTGGAGCTGTATGGCGGCAGCAGGCTCAAATATCTTGCCTGCAAGGCGCTGATGCGCTATGTGGTCCGGCGGCAGAATGTAATGATCGAGGTGCTGAGCCGCTCCAAATTCCGGGCGCCCATGCACTTTGAGCAAATTCATCAGAGTGTCCGCGATTATCTGGGCGACGGGAATAAAATGGGCGAAGGATGGCTGCTGACCGGCGAAATGCTGGAATTGATTCACGACGGTGTGCCCAATATCGTCTGCACCCAGCCTTTTGGCTGCCTGCCCAACCATATTGTGGGCAAAGGCATGATCCGCCCGCTGAAGGACGATTATCCGGATTCCAATATTGTGGCAATTGATTATGATCCGTCGGCCACCGAAATCAATCAGGAAAATCGCATCAAGTTGATGCTGGCCAATGCACGGCAGCGGATGAAACAGACGCGGCAGCAAACTGCGGCAGCAGAGGCAAACAAGAAAGAGTCGGCGGAAAAAGTCTGCTAAACGACTGTTGCACTATGCGCAATGGCTCGAGAGGGCCATTGCGCTTTTGTGCGGCTTGTGCAAAATAGAACAAAAAGGAGCAATCGAGCGATGTCTATTGAAAGAGTGCGGGCCTATTTTCGGCCCTTTGGCGTGGAGGAACGTATTCAGGAGCTTTCGGAATCCAGTGCCACAGTGGAGCTGGCGGCGCAGGCGCTGCATTGCATTCCTGCGCGGATTGCGAAAACACTGTCGTTTTTGGTGAATGAGAAAGCAATTCTGGTGGTTGCTGCGGGGGATGCACGCATTGACAATGGAAAATATAAGGCGCATTTTGCCACCAAAGCGAAGATGCTGACACCGGAGCAGGCAGAGACAATGGTGGGCCATGCGGTGGGCGGTGTGTGCCCCTTTGCAGTGTGCCAGGGTGTGCAGGTATATCTGGATGTGTCCCTGAAACGGTTTGAAACGGTATTTCCCGCCTGTGGCAGCGCAAATTCGGCCATTGAATTGACGATAGAAGAGTTGGAGCGGTATTCCAATTACACGGCATGGGTGGATGTCTGCAAAGGCTGGGAAGCTTGACAGGCAGTGAAAGGAAACGAATTTGGAAGAGAAAACGCTGCAAAACGAGCATAATATTATGGGTACGCTGCCGGTCAACCGGCTGCTGCTGACCATGGCATGGCCTATGGTGCTGTCCATGTTTATTCAGGGATGCTACAATATTGTAGACAGTGTATTTGTCGCCTCTCTGTCCCAGGATGCCTTCATTGCGCTGACGCTGGTTTATCCGGTGCAGATGCTGCTTGTCTCGGTCAATGTGGGCATCGGCGTGGGAATCAATGCGCTGCTTTCGCGGCGGCTGGGAGAAAAACGATATGAAGAAGCCAATGACGTGGCTGCTCATGCCTATGTGATCTATCTGAGCTTCGGCGTTTTGTGTGCGATGGTCGGCGCAGTGGGTGCGCGCCCGTTTTTGGAGCTGTTCAGCGACAATGCAGCGGTTATTGACTACGGAGCACTCTATCTCAGTATCATCCTGTTTTGCTCTGCCGGCGTGTGTCTGCAGTTTGCCGGTGAGCGTATGATGCAGGCGACAGGAAATCCGATTTGGAATATGTATATTCAGGCTTCCGGGGCAGTGATCAATCTGGTTTTGGATCCGATTTTGATTTTCGGACTGTTTGGCATGCCGCGCCTGGGGATTGCCGGCGCGGCGCTGGCTACGGTAATCGGGCAGTGGTGCGGAGCTTTGATCGGGCTGTATCTGGTAAGCAAAAAAGTGCGGCAGATTCATGTGTCACTGCGGGGGTTTCGGCTGAAACGCGACATTCTCGGCCCAGTGTTCCGGGTGGGTGCGCCGGCCATTGTGGTGCAGAGCCTGGCCACTTTTATGAGCTTGGGTCTCAATAAGCTTTTTGGCCTGCATTCAGAGGTTTATGTAGCTGTGCTGGGCGCCTATTTCAAGCTGCAAAATTTCTTGTATATGGTGGTTTATGGCTTGGGAAATGCTGTGGTGCCGATTATTTCTTTTAACTATGGAGCGCGTTCCCGCACACGGGTCACGGGGACGATCCGCGCGGCGATGTTCACGGCGCTTGTAAGCATGTGCGTGGGTATGATTCTGATGCTGGCGATTCCAAAGCCGCTGTTGATGCTGTTCAGCCTTTCGCCGGAAGCGTTGGCCATCGGGGTTCCCGCGATGCGGATTGTCAGCCTTTCTTTTTTGCCTGCCGGGGCCAGTTTGGTGATCTCCTATGTCTTTCAGGCCACCGGCAGCAACAGCTCCAGCCTGGTGCTGGCGCTGCTGCGCCAAATTGTGGTGCTGCTGCCGCTGGCAGCGCTGTTGTTATACAGCAATCCGGCATGCACTTGGTGGGCTTTCCCTGTTGCAGAGGGATGCTGCCTGATTTTGGCAATCTTTTTGTTCAGGCGCTCTTATCGGCGCCGGATTGCGCCTTTGGAGGATCGGATATGAAAAAGAAAAAACTTCTGCTGTTGACCACCGGCGGAACCATTGCTTCGGCGAAAACAGAAGAGGGACTGGCACCCAATATCACCGGTGCGGGGCTTCGGCAGTTTGTCGGCAGCATGCTGGACGCATTTGATGTCACCGTACAGGACATTCTGCAGCTGGACTCTTCCAACATGCAGCCGGAGGAATGGGAGCTGATTGCAGAAACTGTATATAAAAACCGCCGGAAATTTGACGGCATTGTCATTACCCACGGCACGGATACCATGAGTTACACCGCGGCAGCGCTGAGCTTTATGCTGCAGGGGATTCCGATTCCGGTGGTGCTGACGGGGGCGCAGCTGCCTATCATCCATCCGCTGAGCGATGCGACGGATAATCTGCGCACGGCTTTCGCCATGGCAGTGGCGGGATATGGCGGTGTTTATCTGGCGTTTGACCGCCGGGTGATTCTGGGCACGCGGGCAGTGAAGACGCACACGATGAATTTCGGCGCTTTTGAGAGTGTGAATGCGCCTTTTGCCGCAGAAGTCAATGCCCATGGCCTGGTGATTCACAAAGAAGTGCTGCCCGCTTGCGATCCTCAATTTCCGCTGCAGAGCGAATTGTGCCGTGAGGTCTTTTTGCTCAAATTAGTGCCGGGTGTGGATCCGCGCATATTTGATATGCTGCTGCGCCTGGGGGTGCGTGGGATTGTAATTGAGGCTTTTGGCGCAGGGGGCGTGCAGTTTATCCGCAGAGATTTGACCCGGAAGCTCCGGGAAGTCATTCACAACGGTGTCAGTGTGGTAGTATGCTCTCAGTGCCTGTATGAGCGCAGCGATTTTTCGTTGTACGAGGTGGGACAGCGGGCGCTGGAGCAGGGTGTGATTCAGACCTTTGACATGACGAGCGAGGCGGCTGTGACAAAGCTGATGTGGGTTCTGGGCCGCACCCAGGACCGCATGGAAGTGGCAAAGTGGTTTGCCACAAATCTTGTGGGAGAAATCTCTTTGGGCTGCTGCTGAGTGCGGCAGGGTGACTTCATAGAAAGCAGCAAGGCAATGCGGACGAAAGCAACCCCCCGGAAATCCACAAAACGTGGGTTTCCGGGGGGTTAATACGCAAATCCATACAGAAGAATTCTATGGTTTGTTAAGAATGTTTTTTTTGCGTTGAGCTGTTTGTCTGCCTTGCAAAGAGGAAGCTGAAGGCGGCCAAGGCATAGGCAGCGATCCATAGCGGGCTTAAGTTGGCGCTGCCTGCTTCCGGGAATACGGCCAGGCGCAAATAGAAGAAGAGCGTCAGCAGTGCCACGGATGCATAACGTGGATATGTGACAAAAAATTTACGCTGCCATGCGGCCCGCTGTGCCATGCGGCGGTGCCGGCTGCGCATGGAAGGATGGGGCGCTGCTGTGGGAGCGGTAAAGGCGATTACTTTTCGGGGATCATGCGGGTGCACATCGCTGTAATTGATGATATCCACCTCTTCATGCGGCAATTTTTTTGCAGTGCTTTCATAATGAATGGTCATAAAAGATCCCCTCGTTTCTCGCGTTGACTTCAATAATAGAACTTTTGTTTTGTGTTTTGAATTATAGAACAAATGTTTTTGAAAGTCAACAAAAAATGGAACAAAAAATCGAATTTGAAATTTTGAACAAAAACGCAATGACATTTTTGGGCTTTTTGTTAAGATGCGCTATGGAGTGCGGCGGAGAAAGAGCGTATAGTAGAACGGTAAGATTTTTGTAAAGAAAGAAGAATGTATGTGGAAACGCTGCAAGGCAGAGAAATTTCGTTTTCCAATCGGGATTTGCGCCGGCTGATTGTACCGCTGCTGATTGAGCAGCTGCTCAATTGCACTGTGGGTTTGATGGACTCGCTGATGGTTTCTACTGTAGGGGAGGCAGCGGTGTCGGCAGTCTCTTTGGTGGATTGCGTCAATGTGCTTTTGCTGCAGGTGTTTGCGGCTTTGGCTGCAGGCGGCGCTATTGTGGCCGGACAGTATATTGGCTGCAGAGAAAGCCGAAAAGCCTGTAAAGCAGGCCAGCAGCTCACATTGTTTATGGCGGTGTTTTCCATTGCGGTTATGTTGGGCATGTATTTGATCAGCAATTTTCTGCTCAATGTGGTCTTTGGTTCCATTACCGCAGAAGTAGAGGGCTATGCCAGAACGTATCTGATGATTGTCAGCGCGTCTATCCCGTTTATTGCTCTGTATAATGCCGGAGCAGCGCTGTTTCGTATTATGGGCAATTCCAGAGTTTCCATGCTGGTGGCGCTTTTGATGAATGCCATTAATGTGGGCGGCAATGCATTATTGGTGTTTGGATTCCACTTGGGAGTGGCAGGCGTTGCCATCCCGACGCTGGTGTCGCGCATTGTGGCAGCAGCAGTGATTTTGGGACTTTTGTGCAGCCAAAAGCATGAAATTCACTTTGAGCGGAGCATGTCTCTGCGCCCGGATTGGAATATGATTCGCAATATCATGTCTGTCGGCATCCCAAACGGCGTGGAAAACAGCCTGTTTCAGCTGGGGAAAATTTTAATGCTCAGCCTGATCACATCCTTTGGGACGGCGTCCATTGCAGCCAACGCGATCGGCAACAATTTTGCCCAGTACCAGATTTTGGGCGGCATGTCCGTAGGCATTGCCATGGTTACAGTGGTCAGCCAGTGTGTTGGTGCAGGGGATTATGCGAAGGTGCGCGCTTACACCAGAAAGCTGATGAAGCTGAGCTATTTGTTCATTATCATTATGGTGGGGATCACTTTGGCGCTGATGCCGTTGATTCTGCGGCTTTATAATGTTTCGGCAGAGGCAGACGGCTATGCTGTTCAATGTATTTTGCTCCATTCTGCAATGGCCTGCGTGCTCTGGCCCATGGCGTTTACACTGCCCAACACGCTGCGTGCTGCCGGAGATGCCCGCTATACCATGCTTGTGAGTGTTTTTGTTATGTGGGCAGTCCGTATTGGCGTCGGTTACCTGCTGGGCGGATATTTTGGCCTGGGCCTTTTGGGCGTGTGGATTGCCATGGTGCTGGACTGGGCGGTGCGCATTCCGTTTTTCTGGCTGCGGTATCACGGGCATCGGTGGGAGCATATGTCGCTGGTGCGGTAGAAAAGATTGCAGGAAAAGCCCGGCTTTTTCATAAGCCGGGCTTTTTTTGATCAAAGGCAGGGAGCTGCTGGACAAATCTGCGCCGATGCGTTACACTGCCGTTTGGCAGTTGATATCACACCGCGCACTTTGTGAGAGAGGAAGAGTTTATGCGATATTATTTTGCGCCGCTGGAAGGCGTGACGGGCTATGTATACCGAAATCTGCACCGCCGCATGTTCGGCGGTGTGGATCGCTATTATATGCCCTTTCTTTCGGCCAATCCCAGCTGTGCCTTTTCCAGGAAGGAGTGGCAGGATCTTTGCCCGGAGCACAACGGCTTTGGCGACCTGGTTCCCCAGATTTTGGGAAAGGATGCCACCAGTTTTATCTGGGCGGCCAAAGAGCTGCGGAAGCTGGGCTATACCGAAATCAATTTTAACCTTGGCTGTCCCTCGGGCACTGTGACGGCAAAGGGCAAGGGCGCCGGATTTCTGGCCCATCCCCAGGAATTGGATCATTTTCTGGATGCGGTGTATTCTGCATTGGACGGACCGATTTCCGTGAAGACCCGTTTGGGGGTAGTCGATGAGACAGAGTTTGCGGCGCTGCTGGAGATTTACAATCGCTATCCCATAGCAGAGCTGACGATTCATCCCCGGGTGCGCAATGATTTTTACAAAAAGCCGGTGCGGATAGAAGCGTTTGCACAGGCGCTGCAGAAAAGCCGAAACCCTGTGTGCTACAACGGCGATTTATTCAGCCGGGCGGACTGCGCTGCGATTAAAGCGCGTTTTCCGCAAGTGCAGAGTCTGATGCTTGGGCGCGGACTGATTGCCGATCCGGCGCTGTTGGCACCGGAAAAGCGCACCCGCCAGCGCCTGCAGACATTCTATGAAGCGCTGTATGAAAACTACTGCACAATGTTCGGCAATGAACGCAATGCAGTTATGCGTATGAAAGAAGTGTGGTTTTACCACATTCATCTGTTTGACGGCCACGAAAAACTGGCCAAGCGCATTCGCCGTGCGGCCAGCGGTGCGGAATACCGCGCCGCTGCGGCGGAGGTCTATGCATCGCTGCCGCTGCGTGTTCAGGCCCAGCCCGGCTGGGTTTGATTCCAGTAAAACAAAAAGAGAACAGCCGGCGCACAATTGTGCGCCGGCTGTTCCTTTGCCATGGGGGTTTGAATGATGGGTAGAAAAGACAGACTTGAAAAAAGCAATTTTAAAGCTGGACGCTTACCCGATAAGCAGTATGGATTGCATCCATAATCTTGCCGGGTTTCACAGCGTCACCTACTAAGTAAACCTCTTTGCCTGCG
>CAJFVV010000038.1 GCA_904420565.1 Candidatus Pseudoscillospira faecavium | reverse complement strand
CCTCCTGCATGCCGGTGGCCACCACCAGCGGGCCGGAGACTTTCACAATTTTGCCCATAGGTTAAACTCCTTCTTTCGGGTTGAATTTGCAAGAGACAGCCCCCCATGCCAAAAACGGGGGCTTATGGGAAAGAGGCACCGCCCTGCCGCGGGTAATGGGCAGCGGACAAAGTCCGCTCCATACCCGCCGCAAGGGCTCCGCTCAAAGAATATCCGCGCCTACAGCGCGTTCCACAGCGCGCTTCACATTGGCCATGCCAATGCCCAGGGACCCTTCCTTCCCGGGGATCAGAATGATAGCGGGGGTAAGCGCGTCCTTGTAGCGGGCAATTTCAGCTTCCATATGAACGCCCAGCTGCTCCGTGAGATAAACCACAGCATATTCCCCCCGGGCCAGGTCGTGGAGGGTCTTTTTCCCTTCCTCCACCGACTCCACCGGAAAGGTTTCCAATCCCAGGGCCTTGAAACCCAAAATGCTGTCCTTATCGCCCAGCACTGCAATTTTATACATAGGATTCACGCAGCCTTTCCCGGATAGTGTCCGCATCCAGCCCCGCCATGCGGCCGCTCATAATAATCCGCACAGAGGTGAGCTCGTTTTCTTTTGCGGCCAGATAGCCAATGACCGGCGCTTCACCGAATGCCACATATTTGGCCCCGGCCACATAATTCAGCACCGCGTCGTCGCACAGCTTTTCAAACCGGGTCAGCCGGCCGCCGTTCAGGGCCGCGCTGCCGGCCTCCGCCGCCTCCTTCAAAGGGGAAATCGCATAGAGCTCTTCCAAATTTCCGCCGGCAGCGGTATTCAGAATGCGGCTGGTGTCGATGTTGCCGCCTTCAAACAGCACGCCGCGCAGAAATTCCATGCTCTTGCCCATGCGCAGCGTGCGCACCACAGAACGCAGGTTGGCGCTGTCGATCTGAATGCGGACATACCCTTCCAGAAAAGCGCTGCCGCTTTCCTGGGCAATGTGATACATATCCTGAAAATACGCCCGGTCCAGAGCAAAATCTGCAAGCTGCGGATCTCCGGTGGTATTCAGCACCTCCCGCGCTTCGCCGATGGCGCTCTGGAGAATGGAGGGCAGGCCCTGCAAATCGGAACTGTGCACTTTTTCCAGAAGTTCCCCCGGCGCAACCCTGCCGGTATCCACCATCAGCGGCGCCGGATCCACCCCCATAGCCTCCGCTTTCAGCACCGTTTTTGCGTTGTGATAATCGTATTTGACCTTGAATACATCGATGATGTTGTGGTCGGGCACCGCGCTGTACAGCTCGTGAAAGGTTTTTTCCCGCTGCTCTGCCAGAACCTTTTCCAGCGCCTGCTCTCCCAGATGCGGCATCTCGTCGTAGCCGCATTCCTGGAGTACTTTTGCCGCATCCTCGGGTGCAGGAGCTTCCAGCATCCGCTCCATCCGTTCGTGGGAGAGGAGCCTGCCCTCCATGGCCTTAATCCGGGCGGACAGGAAGAGATAATCAGTATCTACAATGGTATTTGCCAAGATCGTATCCTCCTTATCTGAGGAGAGCACAGCGCAAGTCAGCCAAACAACGCTTTGGCCACTTCGCCGGAAACCTCACTGCGCTGCAGACGCACCAGCGTCTCAAACGCACAGTTGACCTCCACCTCTCCATCGCTCAAAATGAATCCGCCGCGCATGGGTCGAGTTTCTTCGCTGAGCGTAAGCTGCCCGGCAAGCATCTCAGCCGCACCGTCCTGAGAGAGTCTCTCATTGGCGGCGGCAACCACCTGCTCTCCCACCCGCTCCCGGTCCTTCGGAGAGAAAATCAACTGCTCGCGCCCGGTGGCCGCAGCCTTAGCAGCCAGCGCCGCCAGCAGGGCAATATATTCGTCCTCAGGCAGGGAAGCCAGCTGTTCCAGCGCCAGCGCAAATGCTTTATCCAGCATCTCCTGTTTGGTCGCCAGCATCAGCTTTTTGGCTTCCATCTGTGCCACCGATGCCAGACGTTCTTCCCGCTCTGCGGCGTTTTTCTCTCCCCGGGCCTGAAGTTCTTCGGCTTCTTTTTGGGCCTGAGCCTCATACCGGGCGAGAATTTCAGCAGCCTGATGCCGGGCGTCCCCCAGAATCTGATCAATTTCAGTCTGGGCATCCTGGTCAATGCGCTGCGTGATTTTTTCAATGCCGTTCATGAATTGCTATACCGTCCTTTCTGAGGAAAGTTCATCCTCGATTCTGGAATATGAAAGGCTGCTTTTACAGGAAGAACAGCATCAGGAAGGAAGCCAGCAGGCAGAGGATTGCATAGAACTCCACCATGATGGCCATGATAATGCCTTTGGACATTTCTTCGGGGCGCTTGGCTACCAGCGAAATACCCGCTGCAGCACAGCGTCCCTGAGCAATGGCCGTGAAATAACCGCCGATGCCCATAGGCAGGCAGGCAAAGCAGTAACCGATTCCCTGAGCAATGGTCATATCTGCAGCGGTACCACCGAGGATGCCCATCTGGAACAGCGCAAAAAACCAGATAACCAGACCATACAGGCCCTGCGTGCCGGGGATAATCTGAAGAATCAGGCACTGGGCAAATTTGTTGGGATCTTCAGACAGGACACCGGCAGCAGCCTCGCCCACAATACCCACACCGCGGCCGGAGCCGGCGCAGGCCAGACCAACCGCCAAAGTCGCACCGATCACAGCGACTTGCAGACCGCAATCAACCAAAAATTCCATATTACTTCTCCTCCTCAATATCTACATATTTTGTATCGTACTTCAGCGGGCGGAACGGAATGCCGCCCTCTTTATAAAACTTGCTGAAAAATTCCAGATACTGCAGACGGGCTGCATGGACATAAGTTCCGATCAGGTTAACACCAATGTTGAATACATGGCCGATCAGGAACACCACCACAAACAAAATCACACCAAATACAGTGCGCCCGCCCAGCGTACCCAGTGTATTAAACACCTGGGCAATGACACTTGTCGCCAGCATCAGGGCCATCAAACGGGAATAGGACAGGATATCGGAAAGCCAGCTGGTGATATCGTACAGGCTCCGCAGGCCGCCAAACAGTTTTTTGAAAAATGTTTTCTCGTGGCGCCCCTGAGTCAGCACCAGAGACAGTGCACTAATGATCAGCACCACCGGCCCCATACCAAGCGCCAGCAAAGCGATGCCGGCAAATACAATCCACCAGGGTACTACATCCAGCAGCGCATCCACGCCTTCACCATCGCGGAACCCCATATAAATATGGATGATCTGACCGGTGAGAAGATGAACGGCACCGATGCAAACAGCCGCAAGCAGCGCCGTCATAGGCGAAGCAACAGGGCTGAATGCAATGCCGCTGCAGAAAGTGGCCATCCAGCCGGGCATCGCAACGCCAGGCAGGAACGTGTCGTAAACTACCTCCAGCAGATTTCCGAAGAAGCCGCCGGTGAAAATACCGCAGATAAAGGTGGAAATACCCAGATATTGTCCCAGTTGGAACATATAGCCCATGGTTTTCTTGGGATGATATATCTTCGTGATTGCCAAAGAAATGGCGAAAATGATAATGCCGTATGCCACATCGGCAAACATGAACCCAAAGAAAAAGATATAAAAGAAAAAGATAAGGGGATTGGGATCAATGCCGTTGTAGGCAGGCAGAGAATACATCTCTGTCACCATATTCATGCACTGCATCCATTTCGGATTTTTCAGCAATGTGGGCGGGGTATCCCCCTCCTCGGGATCTGCCAGCTCATAGGCGCAAGTAAAGCGCCCCAATTCCCGCTGAAGTTCTTCCAGTTGTGTTCCCGCGGCCCAGCCTTCCAAAAATACCACCGTCCCGTCGGTGAGCATTTTTTCCCGGACTGCAGCTTTGGACACTTCCTGATTCATGCGGTCCATGGTGACCTGCAGCGGCTTGCGCCAATCGGCAAAAGATGTAATTTCCTCTTCCAGTTTTGTCCGTTCCTGCCCAATGTGCTCCAGTTCTTTCTCGATGGCCGCGATATTTTCTGCCGGGCTGCCCGAGAAATCCTTAAAACTCACTGTGCTGGCTGAGAACGGCTTAAGCCCCTCCAGCGCCTGCTGTTGCTGCTCTTTGTGGCAGATCAACAGGAAATACAGCAGTTCCTTGTCTCCGCCCGCCTGGAACAGCTCCGCCATGGGAGCCGCTTCCGCAAGTGCCGCACGAAGTGCCGCAGGATCTGCAGCGGCAGGGAAGGTAAGATATGTAAGCTTTGCAGCCTGTGTTTCCGTCAGCTCCAGCGGAAGCCCCAGCGGCACCCAGGGCTGCAATGCTGCCCGCCGGGCTATAAGCCGGTTTTCCTGCGTGTGGGTCTGTGCAATTTTTTGTATGCGTTGATTAATTTGGGATGCAGCATCCAAAGCCTGTGTCCGCGCCTGCACGCTGAGAAATTCTTTCTCTGAAATACTGCTGCGCTTGATAAACAGCCCGGCTTTTACCGGCGCATATTTTTTCAGCGCTGCCAATGCCGCGGAGACAGCATTCGTCTGGGCTTTCACATCCCCCAGGTCGGTGGATTCCCGTTTCAGAAGGGCCGCCCATTTGGGATCGGCCAGCTTGTTGTCTGTCTCGGTGACCTCCACACAGCCGATATGCAGCAGCCGGGCCAGCAGATCGCTTTGCTCTGCGCTCAGCGCAATCAACCGCAGCCGCTTCATTTGAACAATGGCCATCAGACATTCACTACCCTTCTGACAATAAGTTCCGCCGCCGTCGGCAGACGATCTTCCGCCGTTCGGCGCATCGCTTCGCAGGATTGCCGCATCTCCTCCATGACTGCAGCTTCATGCTGCGCGGCTTTTTCCTCCGCCGCTTTCATCATGGCCTTGACTTTGCTTTCTGCCTCTGATCGAGCCTGGGCCACTTCGGCCCGTCCGGCCCGCTCTGCGTCACTGACGATTTTCTTCGCCTCTTCCGCAGCGGATTGCACCCGCTGCCGGGCACTTTGTTCGCTCTCCGTGATTGTTTGGATCGCCTCCAATGACATCTCTTCACCGCCTTTCCTCTTCATTTTTGCTCAGGAAACATGAAAAATTTTGTTGATAAAAAAATGATACCCTAAAATAATTTTCCGCGCAAGTGAAAGATTGCCATTTTGCAATTTCCGGCTGCACCCTATTCATTTTAATCGTTAATTTTTTCACAATCTTCTATTTTTCGATGTACCGTCATAAATTTAACAATTGGTCTCTATTTCTTTTTACAATTATCTCTTCGCAATAATTCATTTTTGCCCTGATAGGCAGTGCGATTTCCGGAAAATATTTTATAAATTTCACTGCCAAAATTTATGCAGATTATCTATATGTTTATTTTAATTTTTGTCTATTTTTGATATAAACTTTTCAAACAATCTCCTCACGCAAGCAAAGGTTTTCTGATCTCTATTCCACCCATCCCGGCGACTTTCTTTGTGCAAATCCTCCTAATCAGAAAACTAATTTTATGCAATATAGCACAAAATTTCGTTTATAAAATTAATATAAAATCCCCTCCTGCTCACACCATCACTTTGTGACCAAGAGGGGATTTTTCTGCCTTTCACAGCAGATGCACTTTTCTCACAACAGCATTGATCAAATCAAAAAAGGGAACGACACGGTTCTTCTCCAAAAGCTTTGCGGCACAATTTTATCATGCTTCCATAGCGCACAGCAACGCACCGGCAGCCGTGACAAAGCTGGGCATGCCCGCCTTGATAAACTTGATGCCGGACAAATCTTCAAACAGATCGAACACTTCCCGGGATCCGGGCAAATCCACCAGCGTTCCTGTCAAAATCACCGTATCGCAGTCCACACTGCGGCAGGCCAGCATAGCTTCTGTGCCCACAACTTCCAGAATCAAATTCACCAGTGCTGCTGCAGCGTCTTTTTCCGCCACGCCATCTTCCGGGCGCAGTTTGCCGAAATTGGAAAGCGTCAGCCGCGGATCCAGACTCTCCACATCTTTCAAATCCAGATCGGTAATACCAATATCGGCATGCCGGCGGTCGCCTTTACTGGCCAGATGGAGAATCTCTGTATAATTGGAAGACCCCACCAGCCGGGAACCGAGGCCCATCAGGGTGCCGCCCCCCACAGCGCTGCCGAAAATATGCCGGGGTGCCTGTCCGCGCCGGGCATAGACAAAGGCCGTTCCGGTGCCCATGTTTACCACCACACCGCGCTCCTGCGCACTGAAGCGCAGCGCGCCGGCAGACATGGCCTCAATTTCGTTGATACGGCGCACAGGCACACCCAGGATTTCCTCACCCACACAGGTAGCCCGGCTGCCGGTAGCCGCCACATAGGCAAAATCTTCTTCTGTCATGGCATTATCCGCTGCAAACCGGCTCAGAGCCGCGCAGAAGGATTTGTGCGTCGTCATGGGCTCCATGCGCATGGGCAGAATAAACTTTCCGCCGTCCTCCGTCATGGCCATCAGTTTGGTAGATGAACTGCCCGCATCCAGTCCCAAAATCATTTTCATTCCTGCTCTGCTCCTTTCAAATAGGCCTCCACCGCCTGCAGCTGCGCCGGCGTATTCACACCCAGCATCTCATCTGCGGTGCAGGCAGCACAGACACCCACGCGGCCGCCCTCATCCTGCAGAATCTTCGGCACATCCGTGAGGTAGTATTCCCCTTGGGCATTGTTGTTTTTCAACTGCCCCAAAACAGAAAAGAGCTTTTGGGCATCAAACACATACACCCCCGCGTTGAGTTCGCGGATTTTCTTTTGTTCCGGCGTGCAGTCCTTGTCTTCCACTACCCGATCAAAGGTGCCGTCATCCCGGCGCAGGATGCGGCCGTATGGCAGATCCTCTGTGCAGGTGGCCGCCAGAATCGTGCAGACATTGCCCTCGCGCTCATGGGTTTCAAACATGGTGCGGTAGGTCTGCTCCCGCATCAGCGGCATATCGCCGCAGCACACCAGCACAGGGCCGTCATAGCCCGCCATGGCCTCTTTTGCGCAGGCCACGGCGTGCCCTGTACCCAGCTGCTCCTCCTGCACGGCAAAAGGATAGCCGGCAAACGCTTCTTCCACCATGGCGCGCTTATAGCCCGCCACAATCACAATATCTTCCCGGGGCAAAAAGCGCAGCCCCTCCAGCACATAGCCCAGCAGCGGCTTTCCCAGCGCCGTGCGCAGCACCTTGGGCAAATCACAGTGTTCCGTCTGCAGGCGGGTACCCTTTCCCGCCGCCAAAACAATGGCTTTCATCTTCATATCCCAACCTAACTTGTTCAAAATTTTATATCATTTTTTATGCGACATCTTTCATAACGCTGCTATTCTACCATAGAAAAACATTCCTGTCTAAAAAATTTATGATTTTCTGAAATTCGACAAATACTGAAAGCGAACATCTGCAATATCATCCATCACAGCAGAAACAAGGATTTTCAGAAAGGCGGAATGCATATATGGCACGCATTGTGATCGCTTTGGGCGGAAACGCATTGGGAAATACCGCCCAGGAACAACAGCAAAAAATTGAACAGGCCGCGCCTTCGCTGATCAATCTGATCAAACAGGGCAACGAAATCATCGTCAGCCACGGCAACGGCCCACAGGTGGGCATGATCAACCTGGCCTTTGACGAAGCGGCAAAAACCGACGCACGCATCACGCGTATGGATCTGCCCGAGTGCACGGCCATGAGCCAGGGCTATATCGGCTATCACCTGCAAAAGGGCATCACCAAAGAAGTGCGCAAGGAAGGCAAGCCCTGGAAAACCGCCACGGTTGTCACGCAAGTTATCGTGGATGAGAAAGACCCTGCTTTTTCCCACCCCACAAAACCCATCGGCGGCTTTTACGACGGCAAAACCGCCGCAAAGCTGATGAAGGAAAACCCCGGCGTGACCTTTGTGGAAGACGCGGGCCGCGGCTGGCGGCAGGTTGTCGCTTCCCCCAAGCCCGTGGACATCGTGGAAAAAGACTCGATCCGCTCTCTTCTGGACGATGATTTCATTGTCATCGCCTGCGGCGGAGGCGGTGTGCCCGTTGTACGCGACCGGGAGGGAAATTTCCACGGCGTATCCGCTGTGGTGGACAAGGATTTCTCCGCCGCCAAGCTGGCCGAACTGGTGGACGCGGAATATTTGTTCATTCTCACCGCAGTGGAGCATGTAGCCATCAACTACGGAAAACCCAATCAGAAAGAGCTTTGGGAAATGAGTCTGGCCGATGCCGAACGCTACTGCAGCGAAGGGCAATTCGCCCCCGGGAGCATGCTGCCCAAAGTACAGGCAGCCATGAATTTCGTCAAAAGCGGCAAAAACCGCAAGGCCATCATTGCCTCCCTGGAAAAAGCGCCGGATGCCATTCGCGGCGAAAGCGGCACGGTGATCCATCAATAAGCATTATACAGCCCCGGCGCGTGCAGCAACTTTTTGCAGAGCTGCACGCGCCGTTTTTTATTCACTGCGCGGGTTCTTTTCTTGCGCTGGTCTTCCGCCCATGTTACAATCGATATGATCAAATCAGCAGGCATCCGGGAGGAATATGGCATGGCCCAACATATCATCGTGACAGACTATTGCCCGCAATGGGCACGGCGCTATCAGGAAGAAGCGGCGCAGCTGCAGGCTGTTTTGGGAGACAACTGTATCGCCATCCATCACATCGGCAGTACCGCTGTGCCCGGACTGGCGGCGAAACCCATCATCGACATAATGCCGGTGGTGCAAAGCTTAACCGCAGTGGACAGCGCACAGGCAGCCTTAACGCATCTGGGCTATGAATATTTGGGTGAATTTGGTATGGCAGGCCGGCGGTATCTACGCAAGGGCGGTGATGAGCGCACCCACCAGGTACATATTTTTGCCTGGCAGGATACAGAAAATATCCTGCGCCACCTGGCTTTTCGGGGTTATCTGCGCACCCACGGCGCAGAGCGGGCGGCATACGCCCGCCTGAAGAAGGCCCTCGCCCTGCAGTTCCCCCGGGACATTGAAAGCTACTGCCGCGGGAAAGCAGAATTTGTGCACCGCACTGAGGAGAAAGCTATGCTCTGGGCACAGCAGTACCCGCACAAAACACTCCGCTGAAAAAACATGAAAAATCAGGGGGAATCCAGCGCAGCATCTTGCGTATTTTCTCCAAAAATGATATATTTTTATATTAGCTGTCAATTACTTCAACAGTGAAGGAGCATACACATATGAAATTAGGAATCGTCGGTCTGCCCAATGTGGGCAAGAGCACCCTGTTTAATGCCATCACCAATACCAAGCACGCCCAGGCGGCCAATTATCCTTTCTGCACCATTGAGCCCAACACAGGCATCGTGCCTGTACCGGACAAGCGCCTGGATAAGCTGTGCGAGATCTGGGAGCCGGATAAAAAGACCAACGCCGTGATTGAATTCGTAGACATCGCCGGCCTGGTGCGCGGCGCCTCCAAGGGCGCGGGCCTGGGCAACAAATTCCTGGGCCACATCCGCGAGTGCGACGCCATCGTCCATGTGGTGCGCTGCTTTGATGACGACAATATCATCCATGTGGTGGACGACGTCAACAAGCCCGTGGGCGTGGATCCCGAAGGCGATATCGACGCCATCGACATGGAATTGATCCTTGCCGACCTGGAAATGGTGCAAAACCGCATCGCCCGCCAGACCAAGGCCGCCAAAACCGGCAACAAGGACGCCAAAGCAGAGCTGGCCTGGCTGGAGCCCCTGGCCGCCTGGCTGGGCGAAGGCAAAAGCGCCCGCACGTTCGCTTTTGATGAAGATGACGAAGCGCAGACTCTGGCCGCGCGGGAAATGGGTCTGCTGTCCGCCAAGCCCATCATTTACGCCTGCAACATGGGCGAGGACGACCTGATGAACGGCATCGAAAACAACCCCTATTATCCTCTGGTCAAAGCCCGGGCTGAGGTCGAGGGCGCCGAGGCCATCCCCATCTGCGCCAAGACGGAAGAGGATATCGCTGAATATACCTCGGAGGAAAAAGCCGAATTCCTGGCGGAAATGGGCATCGAGGCCAGCGGTCTGGACAATTTGATCGCTGCCAGCTATTCCCTGCTGGGCCTGATCTCGTTCCTGACCGACGGCAAAAAGGAATGCCGCGCCTGGACCATCAAACGGGGCACCAAGGCTCCCCAGGCCGCCGGAAAAATCCACTCCGATTTCGAGCGGGGCTTTATCCGCGCAGAGGTGTGCAATTTTGACACACTGATGGAATGCGGCGGCAAAATGAGCGAGGTGAAGGCCCGGGGCCTGTACCGGTCCGAGGGCAAGGAGTATGTGGTGCAGGACGGCGATATCATCGAGTTCCTGTTCAATGTTTGAGCGGAGGGCGTCTGCATGCGGATTGCATTTGATGAAATGGACGAAACCGTGATTCCCCAGTTTCGCGGCGGCCAGAAGGAAACGCGGGCCCGGATGTTTTTCGATGGGCAAAACCGCATCATGCGCGGCGTGCTGATTCCCGGCGCTTCCATCGGCCTGCACACCCATGAAACCAGCAGCGAGATCATTTATATTCTCTCCGGCACGGGAAAGGTCCTTTACGACGATACCGAGGAATCCCTGGCCCCGGGCGACTGCCATTACTGCCCGAAAGGCCACCGGCACAGCCTGATCAACGACAGCAGTGATGATTTAGTTTTCTTTGCCGTCGTTCCTGAACAATAAACAAAAACCGTGAGCATCTCCGGATGCTCACGGTTTTTCTCTTTTATGGAAAGTTTGCTTGACATTATAACAAGGCTATGATATGGTAGAAACGGAAAGCAAACTTTCCATTCCCGGAGGTGACGCCATGAAAAACCGCTTGGAAGAACTGCGCAAAAGCCGCGGCATCAAGCAGGAAGAACTGGCAGAGGCTTTGGAAGTTTCCCGCCAGACCATCGGCTCCCTGGAAAACGGGCGCTACAACCCCTCCATCCTGCTGGCTTTCAAAATCGCCCGCTATTTCGGCCTGTCCATTGAAGATATTTTTCTGTATGAGGAGGATGCACCATGAAACGATCCATGCTTTATACCGGCATCGGCTATT
>CAJFVV010000037.1 GCA_904420565.1 Candidatus Pseudoscillospira faecavium | reverse complement strand
CGAACACAGTAGTTAAGCTCACTTCTGCTCACAATACTTGGCTGGAGACGGCCCGGGAAGATAGGTAGCGCCAACATCATAAAGCTCCACAGCGAAAGCTGTGGAGCTTTTTTTCGCAGAGAATCCCTGCAGCGGGGCTTGCTCCTTTTGACCAACGGGCTATTTTTGTCGCAGATATAAAAAAGCCGGGAAACAGTTCTCCTTTCCCCGGCTCTGTGTGTTTATGAAATTTCGTTGCTCCATGAGAATTTATTCATCCACTGATGTCACAATGGGTTTTCCATCTTTATCAAGAAGCGGTGTAAAACCTGCAGCATTCCCATTTTTATGAAACACATAATTTACACCTGTTTCTGTATCAACCCAGATTTCAACTACATCAATGGTACCTTGACGATAAGTTTTCTGAAAGCGGTCCATTTGCATGCCTCCTGAATTTCGATTAATGCAACTGATTTATTTCTTATTATATCATTTGAAAATGCTTTTTTGCAAGGTGCTCTTTGTGCTTTGACAGAAACTGTGGTTTTATGCTATACTACCTTTCAATCCGTTTTTGGTCCTGAGCAATATAGGGAGTGTCGGCATGCAATATCAAAATGTGAAGCAGGGCTATTTTATCAAAAGATTGAATCGCTTTTCTGCACTTGTTTCAATTTTGGGTACGCAGGAATTGGTACATGTGAAAAATACAGGACGCTTAGGGGAATTGCTGCTGCCCGGCGTTGCTGTTTATTTGCAGCACAGTCCGGATAATCCGAAAAGAAAAACACAATGGGATCTGATTGCAGTAGAAAGCAATGGGCAGATTGTCAATATTGATTCTCAGGCACCCAACCGCGTATTTCGAGAATTTTTGGAAAGCGGCGCCTTTCGTGATGATATACAGAAGATTCAGGCAGAATCGTTTTATGAAGACTCCAGATTTGATTTTCGCTTGGAATTACAAAGTTCTGTGCAGTTTATCGAAGTAAAAGGTGTCACTTTGTTGAAGGACAATATTGCGTATTTTCCGGACGCCCCTACCTTGCGGGGAGTGAAACATATCCGGGGATTGATGCGGGCAGTGGACATGGGCTATAAGGCAGCCATTGTTTTTATTGTACAAATGAAAGAAGTGAACGCTGTGCGGCCAAATGATAAGACGCAGGCCGTGTTTGGTCAGGTCCTGCGGGATGCTGCGCGGATGGGTGTTCAAGTATTTGCTTATGATTGTATGGTAACAAAAGAAAGCCTGGCGGTGGATTTGCCGCTGCCGGTACAGATGTAATCAGAAATGGAGGGAATGACTGTGAAAATTGGTATGATTTTTGAAGGAGGCGCTTGCCGCTCGGCTTTTTCTGCCGGCGTAATGGAGGCGTTTTTGGATCAGGATATTCGCGGAGATTACCTGATCGGCGTCAGTGCCGGCGCATGTTATATGGTTTCTTATGCCAGCGGACAAAAGGGGCGGAACAAGGAGTTGGTGCTGCGCTATATTCCGGATCGGCGCTATATGGGGCCAAAATATCTTTCAAAACGCAGAAATCGCAGCTATTTTAATTTGGATTTTATTTATGACCAGATTCCCAATTATTATCTTCCGTTTGATTATAGAGCGTTTGAGGCATTTCCTGGGGAAGTCATTGCTGTGGTAACGAATATGGAAACCGGTAAACCGGAATATTTGCCGATTCCCCGTAAGGATCGTCGATCAACGCTGCTGCGGGCAACCTGTGCGTTGCCGCTGCTGTTTCCGCCGATTGCATACTGTGGAAAATGGTATATGGACGGCGGCATTACAGATCCTATTCCGGTGACCCACGCGCTGGAAGCGGGGTGTGACAAAGTTGTGGTTGTGCTTACGCAGGATCGCAGTTATATTAAAGCACCGGAGCGGGCTTTGGAGATTGGAAAATTGCGCTATCGGGACTATCCTGCTTTTGTCAAGGCGTTGGATGAACGTACCATGCGTTATAATGGTGCATTGGCCAGGGTGCGTAAATATGAAGCCGAAGGAAAAGTTTTTGTGATTGCGCCGAAGGATTCCAGTGGCTACCACCGTTTGGAACAGGATCCGAAAGTGCTGGAACAGTGGTATAACGATGGGTATCAGGAGGCCATGGAGCGTATGGATGCCCTTCGCAGCTTTTTGAAGGAGGAGCAGGATGGAACTTCTGCTGCGCCCCTGGAAAACGGATGATGCGCCGGCATTGCAGATCTGCGCAGACGATGCGGAGGTAGCCCGCAATCTGCGCGATGTGTTTCCGCATCCTTACACATTGCAGGATGCGCAGAATTATATTGCTTTTTGCAGAGAGCGGGAGTATGCAGCGCACCAGCTTTGTTATGCCATTGCGGCAGATGGCGCATTGGCGGGCAGCATTGCGCTGACCATGGGGACGGATGTGTACCGAAAAAGCGCAGAACTGGGCTATTGGCTGGCCAAATCGTATTGGGGAAAAGGTCTGATGACACGAGCGGTAGCACAGATTTGCAAAAAAGGCTTTTCCACGTTTGATCTTGTCAGGATTTATGCCGAACCCTTCTCCAGAAATATTGCATCGCGCAGGGTGCTGGAAAAGAATGGATTTGTACTGGAAGGCGTT
>CAJFVV010000036.1 GCA_904420565.1 Candidatus Pseudoscillospira faecavium | reverse complement strand
CGCGAGGCGGGAGTTGAACCCGCACGTGCGTAATGCACACTAGAACCTGAATCTAGCGAGTCTGCCAATTCCACCACTCGCGCATATCATAATATTGTTTCCTGCAATCAGTTGGTGCGAGTGACGGGACTTGAACCCGTACGGCATCGCCACACGCACCTCAAACGTGCCTGTCTACCAGTTCCAGCACACTCGCATTTCCTCTCGGCGCTCAACTGACCACTTGTGTTATTATAGTGATCCACCTTCCGTTTGTCAAGTTTTTTTTGAAATTTCCGCCAATTCACTTTTCTATCTTTTTTCACTTTAAACTCTTGACTTTTCCATGGATTGCCTCTATAATACACTTTAACAACGCAAAGCGACAAAGTTTTGCCGCCTGCAATGATTCTGGAGGAAGAAAAGAGGACGAAAAGATGAAGAAAACAACTCGTATTCTGGCTGCCGCCTCTGCTGCGGCAATGCTGCTTCCCTTGGCTGCCTGTGGCAATGGCGGCACGAACACGCCTTCCAGCACCGGCGAAGGCGGCGGAGATGCGCAATATACTGTGGGTATCTGCCAGCTGGTGCAGCACGATGCGCTGGACAACGCTACCCAAGGCTTCCAGGATGCTTTGGAAGAAACCCTGGGCGAGGGAAATGTAACATTCAATTACCAGAATGCAAACAATGACCCCAATACTTGCAACACCATTATCAATGGCTTTGTCTCCGATGGTGTTGATCTGATTCTGGCCAATGCCACTGCGCCGCTGCAGTCTGCTGCCGCCGCCACTGATTCTATTCCGATTATCGGCACCTCTGTTACTGACTACGCCACCGCACTGGATATTGACGACTGGACCGGTACGACCGGCAGAAATATCTCCGGAACCTCCGACTTGGCACCTCTGGATCAGCAGGCTGCTATGATCCAGGAGTTGTTCCCGGAAGCCACTACCATTGGTCTGCTGTATTGCTCCGGTGAACCCAATTCCGTTTACCAGATTGACCTGATGGAAGGCTATTTGACAGATATGGGTTATACCTGTGAGCGTTACAGCTTCACCGACTCCAACGATGTAGCTGCCGTCACGCAGTCCGCCTGCGACAGCAGCGATGTGATCTACATCCCCACCGATAATACTGCAGCATCCAACACCGAATTGATTGCCAATGTGGTATTGGCAGCCAAAGTGCCTGTTATCGCCGGTGAGCAGGGCATCTGCCAGGGCTGCGGCGTGGCCACGCTGTCCATTGATTATTATGAACTTGGCTATCAGGCTGGTATGATGGCATATGACATTCTGGCCAATGGTGCTGACATTTCCACTATGGAAATTGAAACGGCACCCAATGTCAGCAAGCTTTACAATGCATCTGTCTGCGAGGAACTGGGCATCACCGTTCCGGACGATTACAGCCCACTGGCTACGGAGTAAGCTTTCTCCAACGGAACAATCAAAGAGCAGCGCGAAGGCAAATTTCCCTCGCGCTGCTTTTCCCATGAAAGAACACATTGCAAGGAGGTCCTTTTTTGAGTATTGAATCATTGTTTAATGCGTTGCCAGGCGCTGTTTCCCAGGGTCTGATCTGGGGCATTATGGCAATCGGCGTATATATCACCTTCAAAATTATGGATATCGCCGATCTGACTGTGGATGGTACGCTATGTACTGGTGCCGCAGTATGCGTCGTTGCGCTGACCGGCGGTCTGCCTATGTGGCTGGCCATCTTGCTGGCGCTGTTGGCCGGTATGCTGGCCGGCCTGGCCACCGGCCTGTTCCACACAGCTTTTGGCATCCCCGCTATCCTGGCTGGTATTTTAACCCAGTATGCTCTTTGGTCCATCAACCTCCGCATTTTGGGCGGGGCCAATCAAGCCGTCAGTGCAGACAAATACGACCTGCTGACCTCCATGCGGTATTTGAGCAATCCCGACATTCCGTTCTGGAAAAATCCGCTGGTAATGACCACTATCTTCCTGGTTGTGGTCATCGTATTGCTCTATTGGTTCTTCGGCACGGAAACAGGCTCCTCTCTGCGTGCAACGGGCGCCAATCCCAATATGGCCCGTGCCCAGGGTATCAACACCAATTTCACCAAAGTATTGGGGCTGGTGGTTTCCAATGGTTTGGTCGGCCTGTCCGGCGCGCTGCTCTGCCAGTATCAGGGTTTTGCAGATATCAACATGGGCCGCGGCGCCATTGTGATTGGCCTGGCCGCCGTGGTGATCGGCGATGTGCTGCTGAGCAAGGTATTTCATAATTTTGCTTTGAAGCTCTTGAGTGTTGCCATCGGTTCCATCATCTATTATGTAGTTATTCAGGTTATTTTGTGGACAAAGCTGATCGATTCCAACGATTTGAAGCTGCTTTCCGCCATCGTCGTGGCTCTGTTCCTGGCTGTGCCCTACTGGAAGAGCAGATTCTTCTCCAAGCCCATAAAGAGAGGAGATGCCAAACATGCTTGAAATCAAGGGGTTATACAAAACCTTCAATCCCGGCACCGTCAATGAAAAACGCGCCCTGAACGGTGTGAATCTGACCATGGAAAGCGGCGATTTCATCACCGTCATCGGCGGCAACGGCGCCGGAAAAAGCACCTTGATGAATGCCATTGCCGGCACATGGCCTGTGGACGAAGGCGCTATTATCATCGACGGTATCAATGTCACCAATTTGCCGGAACACAAACGCGCAGCTTTCATCGGTCGTGTTTTCCAGGATCCCATGATGGGCACTGCCGCAACCATGGGGATTGAAGAAAATCTCGCTCTGGCAAAGCGCCGCGGGAAAAGGCGCACATTGCTGCCGGGTATTGTCAAAACAGAACGCGATGAATACCGTGCTCTGCTGCAAACCCTCGGTTTGGGATTGGAAACCCGGCTCACCTCGAAAGTCGGCTTGCTTTCCGGCGGCCAGCGCCAGGCTTTAACACTGCTGATGGCCACGCTGATTAAACCGAAGCTGCTGCTGTTGGACGAACACACCGCTGCTTTGGATCCTAAAACTGCCGCAAAAGTATTGGAAGCAACAGATCGAATCATCGCGCAGGATCATCTGACTACCCTGATGATTACGCACAATATGCGCGATGCCATTGCCCATGGCAACCGGCTGATCATGATGCACGACGGCCAAATTATTCTGGACATCCGCGGCGAGGACAAGAAAAAGCTGACGGTGGAAGATCTGATGCACGAATTTGAAAAAATTTCCGGCGAAGCATTCGCCAGTGACAAAGCGCTTTTAAGCTGAACGGACTGTAAAAAGGGCCCGGCGCATCCAAAATTTTGGATGCGCCGGGCCCCTTTTGCAAAGTACAGCTTTCCTCATAATTGTATTTTCACAAAAACTGTGTTACACTTGGATTTGGGACAAAACTTCCCCAATGGCGCCGTTGATCACCAGGTCGGCTCCAACACCCACATCGGTCTTGTTGATCACCACCAGGCGGTTGCCCGTATAATACTGAATCAAACCAGCCGCCGGATATACCACCAGGGAGGTTCCGCCCACAATGAGCATATCTGCTCTGGAAATCGTCTGAATCGCACCGGATACCGTGTCGCTGTCCAGGCCTTCCTCGTAAAGCACGACATCCGGCTTGATGCGTCCCCCGCAGCCGCAGCGCGGTACATCCGTACTGTCGAGTACAGCTTCCACGGGGTATGCCTTTTTGCAGCGCTCACAGAAATTCCGCAAAACGCTGCCATGCAGCTCGTACACCACACGGCTGCCGGCACGCTGGTGCAAACCGTCGATATTCTGTGTCACAACGGCATCCAGCTTGCCCGCCTGCTCCAGCTCCGCCAGCTTCCGATGCGCCGCATTCGGCTCTGCATCCAGGTGGAGCAGCTTGTCCCGGTAAAAACGGAAAAATTCCGCAGGATGCTTTTCATAAAAGGTGTGACTCAGCATCACTTCGGGCGGGTAATCATACTTCTGGTGATACAATCCGTCCACACTGCGAAAATCAGGAATGCCTGATTCGGTGCTGCATCCTGCTCCGGTAAACGCCACAATATGATGGCTCCGGTCAATCATCTCCTGCAAAGCCTGCACCTGCGGCTGCAAATTCATAACCATCCCTCCTGCTGATATATTTCTGATTTTTATTTTAACATAGAGGTGCGCAAATGAACATCCAAATTTTCGGAAACAAAAAATCGTTCGACAGCAAAAAAGCGGAGCGCTGGTTTAAGGAGCGCCGCATTAAGTACCAATACATCGATTTACCCCGCTACGGCATGTCTGCAGGGGAGTATCGCTCCGTGAAGCAGAAACTGGGCTTTGATGCTTTGGTGGACACCAAATGTGCCGCCTATGAAGCGCTTTACATGCCCTACATCACGCCCCAGGCACAGGAAGAAAAGCTGCTGGAATATCCAGAGCTGTTTCGTACCCCCATTGTGCGCAATGGAAAAGACTGCACCGTGGGCTACTGCCCAGAGCAGTGGGCCGCCTGGCAGGCAGCTGACAAAAAATAATAAGCCAGCAGATAAAAAAGAGCACTTTTCCAACCGGAAAAGTGCTCTTTCTCTTTATTCAATGCCCAACATATCGCACAGAGACAGCACATAGATCTGTCCTGCATTGACCACATCTTCGATATCGACATTTTCATTATAGGAATGGATTCCTTCTGTATTGGCAGGCCCATATTGAATGGTTGGAATTCCCTTTGCCCGGTAAGCCCGTGCATCGGAAGAGGCCCACTGATAAGCAGGAACAACTTCCAAATTCCAAATTGCTTCGGCATTCTTCTTCACTGTCTGAACAATGACGGCATCTTCATCGGTATAATTGCCTTCACTCTTCCAGTGCATCTCATAGCTGATGCCATCGACTCCGCTGTCGGCAACAATTTTGGCCATCATATCTTCAATTTCCTGATGGTCCACGCCGATGGGCAGCCGCACATCCACAATGGCTTCACAGTAATCCGGAACCATATTGGGCCGCGTGCCGCCCTGAATAATACCCACATTGGCGGACACATGACGAATCACCTCGCCGCTGCCGGGTTCTCCCACCTTTTCCTCTGTGGAACGGATGGAATTTTCCAGTGCATGCATCTGGCTCTCCTTGAAATGGCCTTCGATCGTGGTCAGCTGGGGTAATTTATCCAGAATCTTGGCCATCTTCAAAATGGCGTTGTCGCCCTTAAAGCCGCCCAGACTTCCATGAGCCGACTTACCTGCGGCCTTCAGAACAATATGCAAACCGCCCTTTTGTCCGATCTCAATATCGTTGCTGGAGGTCGGCTCTGCAATCAGGCAGGCATCTGCATGATCTGCATAGCCGTTTTCGCACAGCCAAGTGGAGCCATACTCGCCGCCGCTCTCTTCATCGGAAACCAGATGCAGACGGATATTGCCCTTCAGCTCTGCGCCGGATTCCTTCAAAATTTTCATGGCAAACAACAGGCCTGCCACACCGGCCTTCATATCCGAAGTGCCACGGCCCAGAATATGCTTGTCCGTCACCGTGCCGCAGAAGGGATCAAAGTCCCACTGGCTTCTGTCGCCGGCCGGCACCACGTCCAGATGGCCGTTGAGAATGATGCTGAACCCTTCGTCGCTGCCCATCTTCGCCAGAACACAGGGAAAATCCGGATTGCTGCAAACCTCTTCATATGCAATGCCGGCATCGCGGAGATACTGCTCCACAAAATTGACCACGTCCCGCTGCGTCCCTGTAGGGTTTTCGCTGGGAATCCGAATAATATCAGACACCAGCTGCACCAGCTCGCCGCTTTTGTCTTTTGCCATCTGATGAATTGCTTCGCGTGTTACTTGACTCATGAAAAGACTTCTTTCCTCAATTTAATTTGCTGCGTGATCTGCATCAGCTGTCTTTGCTTCCTCTGCATCCGCTGCTGGTGTGCTGCCTGCATTCTGATACAGGAAGCATGCCACCTGGTGTCCGTCACCTACATCATGCAGTTCCGGGATTTCTTTTGTGCAGCACTCCATGCAGTTGGGGCAGCGTCCCGCCAGCGGGCAGCCAATCTGATCGCCGATGGGACTGGGGATCTCGCCCTTGAGCACGATGCGCTCCTTCTTTTCAAAAGGCGATTCCGGCGGAATCGCGGAAAGCAGCGCCTTCGTATAGGGATGCAGGGGATTTTCATAGATCTGGTTTGCTTCACACATTTCCACCACACGGCCCAAATACATAATCGCAATGCGGTCACTGACATGCTTAATAACGCCCAAATCGTGAGAAATAAAAATATACGTCAGATTGTGCTGCTGCTGCAGGCGGTTGAACAAATTCAGCACCTGGGCCTGAATCGATACATCCAATGCAGAAACCGGCTCGTCACATACAATAATCTTCGGCTTAAGGGCCAGTGCGCGCGCCACATTGATACGCTGGCGCTGGCCGCCGGAAAACTCATGGGGATACCGGTTCATATGCTGAAGATCCAGGCCGACCTCACGCATCAGTTCCAGCACCCGCTCCTGGCGCTCTTTTGGATCTGTAATCAAATTGTGCACTTTCAACGGCTCTGCAATGATATCCTCGCAGGTATTGCGGGGATCCAGAGAAGAATAGGGGTCCTGGAAAACCATCTGAATATCCTTCTTCATGGTTTTCAAATCCTGCCCTTTCAGCTCAAAAAGATTCTTCCCCTGATATTCCACTGTGCCGGAAGTCGCCTTGTGCAGCTGAATAATAGTACGGCCCAGTGTCGATTTGCCGCAGCCGGACTCGCCGATGATTCCAAGGGTTTCCCCTTCGTAAACATCCAGCGACACATCGTTGAGTGCGTGCAGAATTTGCGGCTTTGCACCGATCCGCTTGCTTTTAATCTTAAATTCCTTGGTTAAGTGGCGAATCTTCATCAGCGGCTGCCGCTCTTGTGTCGTAGGATTATTCATGCTTCGTCACTTCCCCTCTCACCAAATGATTGACGCCGTTTTGCCGGTGGCAGGCTACAAAATGACCCGGCTGCACTTCCACCAGCGGCGGAACAGATTCACAGCATTCCTGCGTCATATACGGACAGCGATTATAGAAATTGCAGCACTTACCCGTCAGGCGCAGATCAGGCGGCGTGCCGGGGATGGTACGCAGCTCCTCTTTTGTCTTGTCTGACAGGCGCGGAATAGAATCCAGCAATCCCCAGGTATAAGGATGCAGAGGATTGGCATACAGTTCTTTCGTTTCAGCGCTTTCTACCGTATTGCCGGCATACATCACCATCACCTTGTCGCACATCTCCCACACAACGCCAAGATTATGGGTAATCAGCAAAATCGACGTGTTCATTTCCTTTTGCAGATCTTTCAAAAGATCCAGCACCTGCGCCTGCACGGTCACATCCAGCGCCGTGGTCGGTTCATCGGCAATGATGAACTTCGGCTTGCAGCAAACCGCCATGGCGATAATGACACGCTGACACATACCGCCGGAGAGTTCATACGGATAGGATTCCATGCGTTTTTCCGGCTCAGGGATACCCACGCGCTTCAGCGCCTCAACAGCCATCTGCCGCGCTTCCTGCTTGCTGATCTTCTGATGGGCACAGATCATCTCCACCATCTGCTTTCCGATCTTAAACACCGGATCCAGCGATGTCATGGGATCCTGGAAAATGGTGGCAATTTCTTTGCCGCGGAATTCCAGCAGCTCTTTATGGGTCATTTTCAAAATATCGCGGCCTTCAAAAGAGATTTCGCCAGCGACAATTCTGCCTGTCTGGGGCGGCAGCAGACGAATCAGGGAATTGGATGTGACGCTTTTTCCGGAACCAGACTCACCCACAATCCCCAGCACTTCGCCCCGCTCCAAATCAAAGCTGACGCCGTCGACCGCCTTTGCCACACCGCTTGCCGTATAAAAATAGGTTTTGAGCCCACTGACTCTCAATAATGTTTCACTCATAATAAACAGGCACCCTCCTTAGCGTTCGTAGCGCGCTTTCATATCCGCAAAAGCTTTGCGGACACGGGCCATCGCTTCGGGATCCTGTAAAAGATCCACCGCTGTCATAGCCATGGCTTTTGCACCTACCGCAATGGCCTTATGCGCCTCCGGACTGCCGGTCGACGCCAAAAATTCCGGTGAATGGGCGCGGCCGGGGCCTACGCGGACATAGGATTGCAGGCCAGGGAACACATGGGTCAAATTCCCCATATCCGTGCATCCGATTCCCATTTCTTTCGTTCTCGGCTCCACCGTTTCTCCCAATGCAGTAAAATTCTTTTCCAACAGATCTTCCAACACCGGATTGTTGCGAATATCTTCATAAGAAAGAGCAATCGTTTCATATTCAAAGCGTGTATTGGTGATTTCCGCCAGATGCTCGCACATCTTCAGGAAGCGGTCCACCAATTCCAGCTTATATTTCATGCTGAAGGACCGGATGGTAAATTCTGCGGAGCAATGGTCCGGAATATAAATCGCTTCTTCGCCGCCATCACGGATAATTCCCAGAATTTTTCCACGATCTGCCAACTCAAGACGCATAGCGTTGACCATGTTGAACAGCTCAATGATTGGGTTCAATGCGCTGATTCCCTCTTCCGGCCAAGTTGCCGCATGGGCTTTTCTGCCGTAAAAATGTACGCGCAGGTCGGTTTTGGAATAGGAAATATCATTGACCACCGTATCACAGGCCGAATGCAGGAGCATACCCACATCCACATCCTGAAATGCGCCGTTTTCCAGCATGATGATTTTTCCGCCGCCGCCTTCTTCCGCCGGACAGCCGTATACCGTAACCCGGCCGCCCAGCTCGTCCAATACTTCCTTAATTGCTGCGCCGGCACCCACAGAAATCGCGCACATGACATTATGCCCACAGGAATGGCCCATGCCTTCCACTGCATCAAATTCACCGAAAATGCCGATATTCGGCCCGGGTTTTCCGCTGTCATAAACAGCCTTGACGCTGGTTTCCAGACCGCCGATGCCCGTTTCTACAGTCAAACCGTACTTTTCCAGCAATGTGCTCATGGATTTGCAGGCAAAATACTCCTTAAAATTATATTCAGGGTTGTGCCACAGATCATCCGAAAGCGAAGCAAGTTCCGGCAGAATTTCATCTACTTTTCGGCAGACTCTTTCTTTACAATTCTCCATGCACATTTCCCCCGTTACTTCTTCATCTTGGGATCCAGCACGTCGCGGATACCGTCGCCCAGCAGGTTGAAGCCCAGCACCGTGATCAGGAT
>CAJFVV010000035.1 GCA_904420565.1 Candidatus Pseudoscillospira faecavium | reverse complement strand
CGCGAGGCGGGAGTTGAACCCGCACGTGCGTAATGCACACTAGAACCTGAATCTAGCGAGTCTGCCAATTCCACCACTCGCGCATATGCAATATAAAGCTGCTTTTTTAAGGCACTCCCATAGTATAGCGGTGTGCTGATTGTTTGTCAACACTTTTATGTATTTTTTTGTAAGAAACAAGCGTTATAGTTCTCTGCGATGTGGTGAGCCGTAAATATGGAAAGAAAAAGAGGAAAAAAACAGGGCAGCGTGGAATCGGGGCAACACACAAGGCGGAAACATCTGCAGTGATGGTTCTGCCTTATGCCATTAAGCCTTTCTTTGTTTCAAATGGAAGCAAAACTGTTCGTATTTTTTATTTCAGAAATATCTGGCGCATCCTGAGCGATCACATCAATAATGTGATTCTGGGTATAGATCCCATAATGAATCCACTTCCCGGGATAATAGGAGCCGTCGTCCAGCACCTGCGCATCTGTCGTAATATGCAGGTTTGACAGAAACTCTGATTTTTCAAAAATAATAAGATACCGCCCGTTTCCGATTGCTTCGGGGTCATATGAGCTGAAAGATTCATTTCTGATCCGGTAAGTGATATAGTTGTGAAAGCATATCTCAAAAGAGCATTGCTCATTTGCTTCTATGGGGCGGGTTTTTGCCAATACGGCACGGATTGCCCGTTTTGTTGCGTCATCCGTTCCTTCAAAATCAGGGATATTATCATCTGTATTTCCAACGATTGCTCCAGCAATGACAAGACGGAGTTCCTCTTGCAAACCGTCTGACAAAGATATTAAAAATGGTGCGTCGTCACCGAGTTTGGCATCCAGCATGTCAAATGTCAAAGTTTTCTTCACCTTCTTATATTTCATTATGGGAAATAGGGCAGTCTGGGGCATTATAGCCTAAAAAACAGGGCAATACAGCCGGAGAAACCTGGCATTTTCTGTCAGCATTTTATCCCAAACTGCTGACATTTTTGATGGTGCATTGTTTTGCGGAATAACAACATATTATCCATGCTTTCCTTTGCAGCGCTCATAAAAATCGGAAGCTATACGCATGTTCCGGCAGCTGCTCGCTAACATAAATTTTCCCGCCTTTTGCATATCCCGTTTTCTGATTATAGCCTTTTTGAGCGAGGTGTTCTGCACTTACTATTTCTGTCTCAATTCCGTATTCTCTTGCGATTTCTGCGATTCCTCCGCTTCCTGCTGGTCGTCCCACGCCTGCATATCGAACATCGCCAAAAGCCCCTGTATTTCCTCCTGCTTTGTCAATTCTTCTCCCCGATTCACTTTCTCGCAGGTATTCTCCCAAATTTTCCTGGCCTGTTCCATATCCATTGGCATCCAATGCCACCTCCTTTAGCCTGGTATTATTCTCTATTTCGTGTTTTCCAAAAGTTCCTCGAACCACTTCATGATTTCGTCCTCTTCCGGCGTCTTCTTCGTTTCCATATTCAGTACCTCCATATTCCTGCGAGATTATTCCATATTGTTCTGCTGGTCTGGAAGCTCCTGAATTCGTGATCCGAACAGAAGGAATAGTGCGTCGAATCCCTTCATACTCTCTTCCTCTGTCATTTCCTCCCCATTCTTGCACTTCTCGTTGAGCCTCTCCAGCAAATCCCGTGCCTGCTGGTACTTGTCCTTGTTCTCCATTCAGAGCACCTCCTTCTTCATTCTGCACCGCCGCGCGCTCCCTGTCAACCGCATTTCTTGCCGCCTGCGCCTGCGCATAAGTTGGCAGCCGGGCTTCCAGCTTACCTTTCTGCGCCGGTTCTGCTATACTATTTGCAGAAGAACCTGACGGCGGCACGTTTCGGACGTAAGGTGCAGGATCCATCGCATCACGATGGGTATTGTACTCCGTATCAGTGGGTTCTTCTTTTTTCTTATAAAGCGTATCTGTTTGCAGAGCATGGTTGACCACTTCCAGCGCGTCTTCGTCCGAAAGGTTTTCGCTCAAATAAATTACGCCGTCTCTGGAATATCCTGTCCCATCTTTGATACCACGGTCTCTCAGGGCAAAATCCGGTACAGTTTCTACTTGGATTCCGAATTCTCCTGCTCGTCGTCCGGCAGCTCCTGTATTCTGGAACCGAACAGGAGCACCATTGCTTTGAAGCCCTCCATATGTTCTTCCTCGGTCAGTTCCTCGCCGTTCTTGCACCGCTCGTTGAATCCCTCCAGCAAATCCCGTGCCTGCTGGTACTTGTCCTTGTTCTCCATTAAAAGCACCTCCGTTGATCCCATTTTGCACCGGTGCACGCGCTGTGTCAACCGAATGTACTGATTTCTTCTGCGGTGTATGTTCCTGTATCCGGCAGCACGATTATGAAACACAGTGGCATTGTATCCATCTGCATTACAGCCATCGGCGTTGACCCTCATAGTTTTACCAGCTGGGAAGCAGTTGGTTCCTGCATTGTGGATGTGCTGCGCAATCCCGTGCAGATTGTGACCGTTGTGCTGGCAGTGCTGGCCGTATTCATTGACCCCACCACGGCGGGTATCGGCGACAGTGCCCAGGCGCTGACCTACAATGCGCCCAAAAAAGACAAATGAAAAAGCCGCCCTGTGAAGGCGGCGAAAATTGACAAAAAGCGGAAATCCATGCTATGATGACAGAACCAGTAAGAGCGGCGAGGTTGTCCACTTCCTCAACAGGAGATGCGGCGATGGTGACATTTAGCGATATGTTTACATACACGCTCGTGTTGATCGCGCTTGCAACTCTGATCGTTACGATTACGATGCGCAAGAAATAACCGCCCACCATAGCGGTAAGCGGCGTTTCCTTCGAGCTATAAACTCATACAGGGACGACCGCCACGGCAATGGCAGCCGCTCTTACTGGCTTTATTTTATCGTGTTTAGCCGCTTTTGTCAACAGATTTGGCAGGGGCGGCTTTTTTCTGCCCGGAAAGGAGCGACATGTGAGCAAAGTATTTATCGGTGTGGGGCACGGCGGCAGCGATGCCGGAGCTGTGGGCAACGGACTGAAGGAAAAGGACGTCAATTTATCCATTGCGCTGCACCTGCGCAGCGAGCTGCAGCGCCACGGCGTGACGGTTGGCATCAGCCGCACGGTGGATGAGGATGACACTACCAGCGAAGAAGTCAAGGAGTGCAACGCTTTTGGCCCTGATTATGCGGTGGATATCCACACCAATGCCGGCGGCGGGATGGGCTTTGAAGCCTACCACACTCTGGGCGGCGGCAAAGGCAAGGTGCTGGCACAAAATATCGAAGCGGCGGTGATCGCTGCCGGTTACAAAAGCCGGGGCCTGAAAACCAAAGCAAACAGCGCGGGCAAGGATTATTTCGGCTTTATCCGCCAGACGAGCTGCCCGGCAGTGATTCTGGAGTGTGCCTTTATTGACAGCGCAGATTATCAGAAGATCAACACGGAGGAAAAGCGCAAGGCGTTTGCCGTGGCTTATGCAAAGGGCATTTTGAAAACGTTAGGGATTGCCTATCGGGAGGTGAGGGATATGACGGTAGAGGAAGCGAAAAGCATCCTGAAAAGCAAGGCCGGTTTGTCTGATACTACAATCGACTGGCTGAGCTATTACAAATACAGTGATGACCTGTTTGTGAAATTGGCAAAGGCGATGCAGTAAAAATTAGAAATAGCCGGGGAGAAATCCCCGGCCATTTTGTTAGCATTTTAGTTAGCATTTTGCGAATATTTTGCTAACTGGTGCGGCAATATCTTGAATCAAGCAAATAATATATTATCGGCGCTATCCGCTGCGGCAGTAAAGAAAAAATCGGGAACCATTGCGCTGCAATAGCTCCCGACTTGGTGCCGGTGGTGGGACTTGAACCCACACCCTGTTGCCAGGAACGGATTTTGAGTCCGTCGCGTCTGCCATTCCACCACACCGGCTTGTTGAAAAAGCGTTCTTATTATAGCGTGTTGTTTCAAAAAAAGCAAGTCTATTTTATAAAAAATTTTTCAGTAAATTGAAAAGTGCGGGAGAGATACAAAAAAGAACTACCCAAGTGATGGGGAATGTGGTACAATTATAAATTAGAGAAGTATAGACTGCACAAAGAAGTCATATCCAAACAGGTTGGGAGGAAATGCCCGGTGAGATTGCGGGATTGCGTCAAAAGAGCAGGTGTTTTTTTTATAACGGCAAGCACAGCACTGGCATTGTCCGGATGCATGTTTGTATCTTCACCAGATGAGCTATACAGCCTGCCGAAACTGCCGGAAGAATATACAGACCTGGAAAACGAAATCAATACACTGCTGAGCACCGGTTATGAATATATTGCGCCAACCGAGGGTGAGAATCTGCAGCTGGTGCAGATGGTGGATGTGGACAGCGACGGCATTGATGAGGCGATTGTGTTTCTGAGAAAAAGCGGGGACACCAAACCGCTGAAGATTTATATTTTTAAGGAAACGGAAGATGGCTATCAGGCCGCGGTGGAAATTCAGGAGAGTGCTGCATCTATTGACCGGGTGGACTATGAGGACATGAATGGCGATGGCATTTTAGAACTGATCGTAGGCTGGCGGATGGTGAGCGCTGACAATACACAGGGCCTCTTGGCAAACAGCACCAGCGACCACACACTCACCCGCGTGGTTTCCGTGTACAATTTGAACCGGTATGATGGGCAAAAGATTTTGGAAACCAATTACAACAGCTATGTCACAACGGATCTGGACCGCAACGGTATACCCGGACTGGTCATTATTGCGGGAGGAAGCTCAGGAAATTGCAATGCCACGCTTTATGAATGGACGCAGGGTGCCTTGGAGATTCAGAGTACTGCCAAACTTTCTGTAGCGCCTGCTATGCTGGATGAAGTGCGTATGGGAGGATTGACAGACGGCGAAGAAGCGTTGTTTGTGATAGGAAATGTGGACGACAGCAATCAGGTGACAGATATTCTGGTGCTGCGCGACGGTGTGCTGACCAACTGTATGATGGATGAACAGACCGGCATCAGCCGCCTGGTATATCATAATGCGTCTGTTCAGGCGCGGGATATCAACGATGACGGTGTGCTGGAGATCCCTATTTCTTATGAACTGCAGAAGCCCAATGCGGCTTCACAAACTTATTGGGGAATCCAGTGGACAGCTTTTTCCAGTACTGGAGAAGCCAATGTAGTGGAGACAACCTATCACAATTTGACAGATGGATGGTATCTGGTGCTCCCTGAAAGCTGGAAAAACACGATTATGATTACCGATGTGACCAGCACAACCGGTGAACGGGCGGTAACCTTCGGCGTGTCCCAGGGCGGGGACGGCGAGGTGCAGGATATTGTGACCATTTACACCGAAACAGGAGATAACCGGGAATATAAAGCCAGCCGGGGAAACCGGTTTGTGCTGGTGCGGCAGGCAACAACAATTTATGCTGCAGAATTTGCGGAAGGCAGCGACAGCTGGCCCGGCATTATGAGCGAGGATGCGCTGCGCGAAGCATTTCACATGATTCAGGCGGAATGGTATTTGCAATAATCGGCAAAAAGAAATCATCAATAGGAAGGATGGCGTTTTGCAATGAAAAAGGTGCTGGTTTTAGAGGATGAGTCCAGTATCCGCAGCTTTGTAGTGATTAATTTGAAGCGAGTGGGCTATGACGTCATTGAAGCAGAAACAGGGGAAGAGGCGCTGGAGCGGCTCAATGAGAATCCGGACGTCAAAGTGGCACTGCTGGATGTCATGCTTCCCGGCATCGATGGGTTTGAGGTTTGCCGCCGGATTCGCGCCACCAATACCAAGATTGGCATCATTATGCTGACGGCCCGGGCCCAGGAAATGGACAAGGTGACTGGCCTGATGACCGGCGCTGACGACTATGTGACAAAGCCTTTTTCACCTGCGGAACTCACAGCACGGGTGGATGCGCTGTTTCGCCGTACGGGCGGTGATGCAGAGGAAGCGGCAGAAGGGGAAATTCGCAAAGACCCATTTTTGCTGAACACCCGCAATCGCACGCTGGAGAAAAACGGGCAGCGCATCAAGCTGACGCAGGTGGAATACACCATTATGAAAATGTTTATGGAAAATCCGGGGAAAGCGCTGTCGCGGGAAGAAATCCTGGATATGGTGTGGGGCCATGATTATTTCGGCGAGGTCAAAATTGTGGATGTCAATATCCGCAGGCTGCGCCTGAAAATCGAGGATAATCCTCAGAATCCAACTTATATTACAACGGTTTGGGGTTATGGTTACAAGTGGGGCTTTTAAGAGATAATCTGCGGCGCGGGGCGGTCGGCGCTGCAGGAACAATGCGGCAAAAGGGGGCGCAGGAGATATGCAGTTGAAAATGAAAGCAAAAGTGCATGGCCTGCGTCAGCGCTGGATGGCGAACAGCATGAGCGTTGTCACTGTTATTATGCTGATTGCCTGCGGCTTGTTTTCTGCAAGCATTGCATCTTATTATTACAGCAATGTACAAAATGCGATGACGGCTCAGGCCAAAGCGTCCATCGGTTTTATGAACCGCTCTTCCATTTCCAGCTATGAAGAATACTATGCCATCGCATATAATTATACCCAGAGCTTTGTGGACAAAGACCGGATGGAGCTGCAGTTCATTGATACCAGCGGCCGCATTGAAACGTCTTCCTATAATTTTACCGCGGGATTGTCTCCAGAAACTCCGGATATCACAACAGCCCTGGAGTCGAATGAGATTGGTGTGTATGTAGGGAAGGACGCCCATACAAACGAGAAAATTGTTTCCGTTACCTGTCCCTTGACCTATGATGGAACTGTGGTCGGCGCGCTGCGCTATGTCACCTCTGCACGTTTAATTGATCAGCAGATTTTAATCAGCTGTGTTCTGGTTTTCTGCATCGGTATCGCCATGCTGGTGATGGTCTTTTTTACCAATCTGGTTTTCATTCGCAATATTGTGGAACCTGTGGCAGAAGTGACTGAGGCGGTGCAGCATATTTCTTCGGGCAGCTACGGTTTGCAGATTGAAAATACCTATCGGGAGGAAATTGGTGACCTGGTGGACAGCATCAATGAAATGTCCACGAAAATCAGCCAGAATGAAAAAATGCAGCGGGAGTTTATTTCTTCCGTATCGCACGAGCTGCGCACGCCATTGACAGCAATCAATGGCTGGGGAGAAACACTCTTGGGAGACACCAGCAACGATCCGGTGCAGCTGCGCCGCGGTGTTGGTATTATCCTCAAGGAGTCCCGCCGCCTGACCAACATGGTGGAAGAGCTCCTGCAGTTTTCCAGAATGCAGGATGGGCGCTTTACGCTGGAGGTCGAGCCGGTGGACATCCAGGCGGAATTTGAGGATGCGATTTTCACCTATAAAGAGCTGTTCAAGCAGGATGGTATTGAGATGCACTATACGGAAAGCAGCGCCGGCGAATTTCCCATTATTGAAGGAGATCCCGAGCGGCTCAAGCAGGTGTTCTGCAATCTGCTGGACAATGCGGCCAAACATGGCGGCAGCGGAGGAAAAGTGGATGCAGCCATCGAGGTGGGGCAGGATATGGTCGTTTTGACCATTCGGGATTATGGCCCCGGTATTCCGGAAGCGGATCTGCCTTTTATTAAGCAGAAGTTTTACAAGGGCAGCTCCAAAGCGCGGGGCAGCGGCATTGGCCTTGCTGTGGTGGAAGAGATCGTCACCCGACATGGCGGCCGGTTTGAAATCGGCAATGCTGAAGGCGGCGGCTGCATTGCCCAAATTTATCTGCCGCTGCGGCAGAGTGCGGCATAGGCTTAAAATAGAACAAAAGTTTGGATAATGCTTGCAATTTCAGGACAACAATAGTATACTGACAGTGTCATTTTGAAGGAGAACTTTTTGCATGGCAGATGAAAAACAGACCCAGGGGTGCTGCGCCACCCCATATAAAACAACATGCGGCGGTCAGGCGCTGATCGAAGGCATCCTGATGCAGGGGCCGGAAAAGCGCGCGATTGTCGTGCGCAAGAGCGACGGCACCTTGGACGTCAAGGTGGAAGAAAATGCCGGGCGGCCTGCTTTTTGGAAGATTCCGTTTTTCCGCGGCATTTATACCTTTATCATGTCCCTGTACACCGGTGTGCGGGCACTGATGTATTCGGCGGAAGTTTCCGGCGTAGAAGATGAGGAGGATTATGAGCCGGGCAAATTTGAACAATGGCTGAGCCGGCATATTTCTGACGAAAAAATGATGAGCCTGATGCTGACTGTTTCCGTGCTGCTCGGTGTCGGCATGTCGCTGCTGCTGTTTATCTTTTTGCCGAGCTTTATCGTGGGGATTGTCAATCATATCGTGCCCGGCGGCATAGGCCTGTGGGCCATGGGCATCCTGGAAGGTGTCCTGAAAGCGGTTATTTTTGTATTGTATCTGTTCCTGTGTTCCAGGATGAAAGATATCCATCGGGTGTTCTGTTACCACGGGGCGGAGCACAAGACGATTTTTTGCTATGAAAACGGACTGGAGCTGACTGTAGAGAATGTGCGCAGGCAGCCGCGCCATCATCCCCGCTGCGGAACGAGCTTTTTGTTTGTGGTGATTATTATTTCCATCATTCTCTCTGTGGCACTGTTCACGCCGTTGGAGCTCAGCAATGTTTGGCTGCGGATGCTGCTGCATCTGCTGCTGCTGCCTGTGGTGATGGGTGTGACTTATGAGTTTAACCGCTATGTAGGCGGCCATGAAAACCTGGTGTGCCGTGTGCTGCGGGCGCCGGGTCTCTGGATGCAGAATTTTACCACCTTTGAGCCGGATGATTCCATGATTGAGGTCGGCATTACCGCGCTGAAAGCGGTTCTGCCGGAGGAGAAGGGCAGCGATCAGTGGTGAAAAAGGGCTTTGTGAGAAAGAAGGCAGTTTATGCTGTCGACCTACAATGATTTATATCTCGATGTGCGCCGCGTGCTGAAAAAAGAAGGTGTGGAAAGCGCGGCGCTGGAAGCGCGGGAAATCGTGTGCTGCGCGGCAGGCAAAAGCAAGGAAGAGTTTTACCGCGATCACCGGCTCTATGCATCCCCGGAGATTGCAGAGCGGGTGCAGGCGCTGCTGCAGCGCAGGCTTTTGGGGGAGCCGGTGGCCTACCTGGTGGGCGAATGGGAATTTTATGGCCTGCCGCTGACCATCAGCCCGGAGGTTTTGATTCCGCGGGATGATACCCAGGTTTTGGCGGAGCAGGCGATTGCCTGTTTGAACGATATGAAGGGGCCGCGGCGGGTGCTGGATTTGTGCACGGGAAGCGGCTGCGTTGGCCTTGCAATTGCCGCTCAGATCCCGGAATGCCGCGTGGTTTTGGCGGATTCTTCGGCGGGGGCGCTGCGGATTGCCCGCATCAATGTGCGCCTCAACCACTTGCAAAGCCGCACTGCTGTACTGCAGGCGGATGCGCTGGCGCCGCCGCCGAAAAATTTTGACGGGTTTCAGTGCATTGTTTCCAATCCGCCGTATATTCCCAGCGGCGAGATTGTCCGGCTGGATCGTTCCGTGCGGGAATATGAGCCGCATATGGCGCTGGACGGCGGAGAGGATGGCCTGGATTTTTACCGCGCGATTGCCAGTCGATGGAAGGAAGCGCTGCTTCCCGGCGGAAGGCTGCTGTTTGAGCTGGGCATTGGGCAGGCGGATGCTGTGCTGCGCCTGATGCGCGCAGAGGGTTTCGGCGATCTGGAGCTGTTTGAGGATACCCAGGGCATCTGCCGGGTGATTTCCGGCAGGCTGTACACGGAAATTTGAAGCAGAATACACAGGAAAATGAGCTGCGGCGGGAAAGGAAAAATACCCGGCGCAAAGGAAGGATGATTTTGAATGGCAGGAAAGGCAAAAGCGGCATCGCCGGTAGAGCAGGCGGGGCCTGCATCCGATAAAAAGCGCGCCATTGAAACGGCGATGCAGCAGATTGAGAAAATGTATGGCAAGGGTTCCATCATGCGTTTGGGAGAAAATCTGCACGCCAATGTGGAAGCCATTCCCACGGGTTCCTTGACGCTGGATTTGGCGCTGGGCATCGGCGGCGTTCCCAAGGGGCGGATTATTGAAATCTACGGACCGGAATCCTCCGGTAAGACCACCCTGGCGCTGCACATTGTGGCAGAGGCCCAAAAGCGGGGCGGAGAGGTTGCTTTTGTGGATGCAGAACACGCGCTGGATCCTACATATGCCCATGCGCTGGGCGTAAATATCGACGATATGCTGATTTCCCAGCCCGATACCGGCGAGCAGGCGTTGGAGATTACCGAAGCGCTGGTGCGCTCCGGCGCCATTGATGTAGTGGTGGTGGACTCGGTGGCCGCCCTGGTGCCCCGCGCCGAAATTGAGGGCGAGATGGGCGACAGCTATGTGGGTCTGCAGGCGCGGCTGATGAGCCAGGCCCTGCGCAAGCTGACTGGCGCAATCAACAAAACCAACTGCATTGTCATTTTCATCAACCAGCTGCGGGAAAAGGTGGGCGTGATGTACGGCAACCCCGAGGTGACCACCGGCGGCCGGGCGCTGAAGTTTTATTCTTCCGTCCGTATTGAGGTGCGCCGGGTTGAAGCGCTGAAATCCGGCAGCGAAATCATCGGTAACCGCACCCGGGCCAAGGTTGTGAAAAACAAAGTGGCGCCTCCGTTCCGGGAAGCGGAATTTGATATTATGTATGGCGAGGGCATTTCCCGCTGGGGCGAGATGATCGATTTGGGCGTCAAGCTGGATCTGGTGCAGAAATCCGGCTCCTGGTTTTCTATGGGAGAGGTTCGCATCGGACAGGGCCGTGACGCTGCGAAACAGTATTTGCGGGATCATCCCGACGTGGCGGAGAAGCTGGATGCAGATATCCGCCGGGATTTCTATAAGCTGATGAGCAACCAGTCCAAGGCTGCTGCCCGTGCGGCAGGCCGTCCAGTGGATGTGTCCGCCGATGATTTTGACGACGAGGATGAAGGTCGCTAAGGTGGAACCCTCCCGTCGGGTAAAAGGGCGCATTCTGATTTATTTTGAAGAAGGAAATCTCTTGAAGGCGACGGAAAAGGAAGTGCTGGAGTTTTCCTTGTATCCGGGCCGCGTGCTTTCCGGGGAGGAAGAAATGCGCCTGATGCGCGCTGCCGGCCTTTCCCGCAGCCGTGCCCGTGCGGCAGAGATGATCGGAGCGCGGGCCTTGTCCAGAAAGGAGCTGTGCCGCCGCCTGGTGGAAAAGGGCGAGAGCGAGGAAAATGCCGCCGCCGCCGCGGATTGGCTGGAGGAAATCGGCGCACTGGATGATTTGGGCTATGCCAAGAGCGTGGCGCGGCATTATAGTGCGCTGGGGTATGGCCCGGCGAAGCTGCGCGATGAGTTTTACCGCCGGGGCGTTCCCCGGGAACTGTGGGAAGAAGCGATGACTGCGGAAACGGGAGACAGCGCAGAAGCGATTGACCGCTATATTGCCGCCAAGCTGCGGGGAAAGGTTCTGGATGAAAAGCTGCGCCGCCGCATTTGCGACGGGCTGCGCCGCCGCGGTTTTGCGTGGGAAGATATCAAATCCGCTCTGCGCCGGATGGATGCGGAGTACAGGGAGGAGTAAGGCGATGGATGCATTAAAAGTGATGCTGGAAAGACGCAGTATTCGGAAATACCGCGCGGTGCCGATTCCGGACGAGGTGCTGGAGGAAATTGTCCAGGCAGGGCTTTACGCGCCTTCCGGGCTGAATTTGCAGCCGTGGTATTTCGTTGTTGTGCGCACGCCGGAAAAAATGCTGCAGGTCCGCGCCATCATGTCGGTGGTGGCGCTGCGTTTTAATCCCGTGCTGCAAAAGCAATTCCGGGAGCATCCGGAGGTCATTGCGGAGACAAATCAGTTTCTGGTCACCCTGGGCGGTGCTCCGGCCTGCATTTTGGTGTATGCCAACCGCCGGGATGACGGCGATCGCGACAATGTGATTGAAAGCGTTTCAGCGGCCATCCAGAATCTGCAGCTTGCGGCATGGAACCGGGGGATCGGTTCCTGCTGGATCGGCGCGCCCAATCATGTGGGCTGCAATGGCCTGTTTGAGGCGGCCTTTGCTTCCGGACATGGGGAGTTCATCGCCGCGCTGACGCTGGGTTACCCGGCGGAAGATCCGAAAGCGCACAAGCGCAAAGGCGGCCGCTATACGATGATTTGAGTTGACGTTTTATCAGTAAGGAGAGACAGAAAGGTTGAAAGTATCGTTTCTATCGCTGGGATGTGCCAAAAATCTGGTCAACTGTGAACAGATGATGGCACTGACCCGCGACAGCGGCCACACGCTCTGCAAAGAGCCTGCCGGGGCCGATGTTGTGGTGATCAATACCTGCGGGTTTATCGACAGTGCAAAATCCGAAGCCATCGACCATATTTTGCAGATGGCGCAGCTGAAGGCAGAGGGGAAGATCAGGAAAATCCTGGTGACCGGCTGCCTTTCGCAGCGCTATGGCACGCAGATCCTGGAGGAACTGCCTGAGGTGGACGGCGTGCTGGGCTGCGGCAGTTATGAGGACATTGTGGACGCGCTGGAGGAAGTGATTTCCGGCGGGACACCCAAGTATTTCGGCAGCATTGACGCACCGGTGGACGAGGGAGACCGGATTTTGATTACGCCGGAGTATACGGCGTATCTGCGCATTGCAGAAGGGTGCGACAACCACTGTTCCTATTGTGTGATTCCCTCTCTGCGCGGAAAATATCGCAGCCGGCCGATGGATAATATCGTGGCGGAAGCGGAAGATTTGGTGCGCGGCGGTGTCAAAGAACTGATTGTGATTGCCCAGGATATCACCCGTTATGGCCTTGATCTGTATGGCGGCCATAAACTGGCCGAGCTGTTGGAACGTCTCTGCGCCATCAGCGGCGTGCATTGGATTCGCCTGCACTATCTCTACCCCGATGAGATTACCCAGGAGCTGATTGACACAGTGGCGCGGCAGGAAAAAATTCTGCCCTATCTGGATATCCCTATTCAGCACTGCAATGACCGCATTTTGAGCGCGATGAACCGCCGGGGTGACAAGGCTTATCTGACGGAACTGTTTGCCAAGCTGAGAACGCAGATCCCGGGCCTTGTGCTGCGCACCAGCATTATTGCCGGCCTGCCTTATGAGGATGAGACGGCCTTTGAAGAGCTTTGCGATTTCCTGCGCGAGCAGAAGTTTGAGCGGGCAGGGGTATTTCCCTATTCTCCCGAGGAGGGCACGCCTGCTGCGGAGATGGAGGAGCGCGTGGACGAAGAGGAGGCCAACCGGCGCGTGGAGCTGCTGGTGGATCTGCAGTCCCGCGTGATGGATGCGTTCAACGAGAGCTGGCTGGGCGATACGGTGGAGGTTCTTTGCGAGGGCTTTGACGGACAGGCCCAGATGTATGTGGGCCGCAGCTATGCCGATTCTCCCGATGTGGACGGCCATGTGTATTTTACGGCCGAGGAGGACATTGCCCCCGGAACCTTTGTCCCGGTGCGCATCACCGGCAGTATGGATGGCGATATGACCGGCGAAGCGGCGGAGGTGTAAAGCATGGGTGAGCTGAGGCGGATCCCGGGCGTTGGGCCGCGGATCGAGCAGGCCATGCAGGCGATCGGCATCCGCTGCATTGCAGATCTCGTGGGCCGCGACCCGGAGGAGCTGTATCGCCTGGACTGCCGGCAGAAAGGGTTCCAGGAGGACCGCTGCGCCCTGTATGTCTACCGCCTTGCCGTCTATTATGCGGAGCATCCCCAACCGGAAACGGAAAAATTGAAGTGGTGGTATTGGAAAAACGTGCCGTACTGCCCAAAAGGAGAACAACACCATGAATCTTGCGAATAAACTCACCATGTTCCGTGTGATCCTGATCCCGGTTTTTCTGATTGTCCTTTATGCGGACTTCCCTTATTGCCGCTATGTGGCGCTGGCTGTTTTTGCCATTGCCAGTTTTACGGATTTTTTGGATGGGCATATTGCCCGCAGCCGGAATCTGGTGACGGATTTTGGAAAATTCATGGATCCGCTGGCAGATAAGGTCCTGGTGATGACGGCCATGCTGATGTTTGTCTCCTGGGGGCAGATGCCGGCGTGGGTGCTGGCGGTGGTTTTGGCCCGGGAACTGGCGGTCAGCGGGCTGCGTATGATTGCCGCCACGGAGGGGAAGGTAATTGCGGCGGCCTGGTCGGGCAAGGTGAAAACCGCCGCTACCATGGTTTGCATTATTTTGATGCTTCTGCCGATTCCGGCACAGCTCAACCTCGTCTGCTGGCTGGTGATTCTGGTTACAACGGTTTATTCCGGCATCGAGTATTTCCTGAAGAACAAGCATGTTATTGATTGGTCCAATTTATAAAAAAAAAGCGGATCGCGCACAGCGCGGTCCGCTTTTCATCTGCCCGGCAAAAACCATATGGTTTTTTTGTCAATTTATCAAATTGACAAAATGCCTGAGGACCTATAAGCTATAATCAGTACATGAGTAACTTTGAAAAGGGAAGGAGTACTTTTGAAATGAGAAAATGGAAGAAAATGGCATCGCTGCTGTGCGCGCTGGCCATGATGGGCAGTATCCTGTCTGTCAATGCCTGGGCTGTTCCTTCAGGGATCGCCGTGCAGGTCAATGGCCAGGAGATTGCGCTGACGGATGCTGCGCCCGAAGCGCAGAATGGCCGCACCTTTATTCCGGTGCGGGCAGTCTTTGAGGCACTGGGAGCTGAGGTCACCTGGGATCAGGAAAACCAGAGCGCTGTCGCAGTGAAAGAGGATACCACCGTGGTGATGACTCTGGGCAGCACAACGGCGCAGGTGACCAAGGACGGAGAGACGACGGATTTGACCATGGATGTGGCGCCCTATGCCAAGAATGGGCGCACCTATGTGCCGGTCCGCTTTGCGGCACAGGCATTTTCCTGCGCCGTGGGTTGGGACAGTGCGGCGCGTACTGTTGTCATTGTAGATGTACCTGCGCTGTTTGGTGATGCGACGTTCGGCAACCTGGATCGCTGGATGCAGGCCAGCATGGAAGAGGAAGTGCCCAACCCTGCACGGACTGCAGGCACGGCAAACCTGACCTTGACGGTTTCTGATGAAAGCGGCGCATCGCGCACCTATCCGCTGGATATGACGTTCGAGGGCTTTTCCACGGATGAGCAGGTGCAAATGATGCTGGAAATGGATTTTTCAGACTTTATGGAGCTGCTGGTTGGCAGTGAGCTGAGCACCGCGGAGAAGCAGGAACTGCTGCGGATGAGCAACGCTTTTATGGAAGTGCGCATGGATGCAGCCACAGGCAAAGTCTATTTCACCATTGATTCAGAGTTGCTGCGCTATTTGACCGGCGATTCTATGGGCAATGGCGATCTTTGGTATCTGATGGATCTGGGCCGGTTGATGGCTGCCACTGGCATGGATTATGAAACCTATATGCAGAGCCTGATGGCCGCAGAAACAGCGTATACGGATTTCAAGAGCCTGATGGTCAGCATGCTGTCCGGCATGGAGCTGACCAGTGCGGATATGGATTATGAAATGCTGGTCATGATGGCCCAGGCCTATTGCAATTTGTTCTCCGATCAGGCGATGGTGCGAAATGGCAGCGATTATGCGGCCAGCTGGGCGATCGATGGCGAGAACGGCAGCGCCGGCGCACAAATCGACCTGACGTATCAGACGCAGGGAGACCGGCTTACCGGCATGACTATGGAAGTTTCTGCCACATCGGCAGGGGAAACAATTTCTGTCCTTTCCATGGATGTCTACAGCGATGGAACAGACACGGAGTTGACCCTGGATTGTAATTTCGGCAGTGCGATGCAAATCCATTTTGATTTGAATGCCGAAACGGTTGCCACGGCGGTGCAGCCCGAGATAGAACCGCCGGCTGGCAGCGAAGTGGTGGATCTTCTGGGAGAACTTGATCAGGCAGAAGCTGCAGCATGACGAATAAAAAACGCGGAAGCACAAACAAAAGTGCTTCCGCGTTTTTTACGCCGCCGTAGAGTGGGGGATTGATACAACTGCGCCGGGGCGGGAAATTTTACAGCGGATGTTTTGTTATAAAGAAAAGTCTACCTGATAATTTTTGTCAATCAAAAGATAAGGGTGGCCATATTGCCGGCACTGCCTTAAATTTTCTTCATTTTCCGCAATCAAAGCTGTCAAAGTGCAACCGGAGTCCTCCTGACGATGTTCAATTGCGCCGGCATAGCGCTGAACGTCTGCAAAATGCGCCTGGAGATAATTGCGGGTCATAATCAGGCAGCAGTAGCGGATTTCTTTTCGATAAGCGGCATCAAAAGAGTCTTTCCAGTCAAAGGGAATATAAGCGCCTTCCACAATTAAATTTTGGCGGTTTTCAACGGCTGTTTTTACGATTTCGGCGACAATGGGCCATAAATATGCGGCCAGTTGTGCATCGTCCTCCGGTGTCAGCGCTGTTTGCCCGCTTCGGATCAGACCCATTTTCAGATGATCGATAGAAAGATAGGGATAATGATAGGTTTCCAAAAGATTTTGTGCCAGCAACGTTTTTCCCGTGTGCGAAGCGCCGGCAATCAGGATGATCATATGCATACACTTCCCGCCGTTTGAATTTGTCATACAGCATACCAGATGCATGGATTTTGTGCAAGCAATTTGCCTGTTTTGTCCAAAGCCCGCTGCGCTGACGCTATAATCGATTCTTGACATTTACGGGGATGGTGCTAAAATATCCATAATCTATATTTTCAGCAGGAAAACGCAGTGGGCCGCGGCCTTGCCGCCTTTCCCGATGAGGATGTGTATCCAGTCAACAGGAGAGGAAGATCATTTATGGAAAAGAAAAATATCGATTGGAGCAATTTAGGCTTTGGTTATGTGAAAACGGACAAGCGTTTTGTCTCCAATTATAAAGACGGCGCCTGGGATGAAGGCGTGCTGACGGACGATGACCAGGTTGTCATCAATGAGTGCGCCGGCGTGCTCCAGTATGCGCAGACGGTTTTTGAAGGCATGAAGGCTTATACCACCGAGCAGGGCGATATTGTTATTTTCCGCCCGGATTTGAATGCTGCCCGCATGGCGGATTCTGCCCGCCGGCTGGAAATGCCCGTTTATCCTGAAGAAAAGTTTGTTGAGGCGGTGGAAGCCGTGGTTCGCGCCAACGCAGCATGGGTGCCGCCTTATGGAAGCGGGGCTACGCTGTATCTGCGGCCCTATATGTTTGGCTCCAACGCCGTTATCGGCGTGAAACCTGCGGACGAGTATCAGTTCCGGGTGTTTGCCACTCCCGTGGGTCCCTATTTTAAGGGCGGCGTCAAGCCCCTGACCATCCGCGTTTCTGATTTTGACCGCGCAGCGCCCCACGGCACCGGACACATCAAGGCCGGTCTGAACTACGCCATGAGCCTGCACGCCATTGTCACCGCCCATGCAGAGGGGTATGATGAAAACATGTATCTTGATGCGGCGACCCGCACCAAAGTGGAGGAGACCGGCGGCGCCAATTTCCTGTTTGTCACCAAGGACGGCACAGTGGTTACGCCAAAGTCCGACAGCATTCTGCCTTCTATCACTCGCCGCAGCCTGATGTATGTGGCACAGGAATATCTGGGCCTCAAGGCCGAGGAGCGCGAGGTTTATTTCGACGAGGTGAAGGACTTTGCCGAATGCGGCCTGTGCGGCACGGCGGCAGTCATTTCCCCGGTGGGCAAAGTGGTGGATCACGGCCATGAAATCTGCTTCCCCTCCGGCATGGAAAAAATGGGCCCGATCACGCAAAAGCTGTACGATACGCTGACCGGCATTCAGATGGGTCACATCGAGGCCCCGAAAGGCTGGCTGCATGTGGTGAAATAACATGTGCATTGTCGGAATGCGCAGCGAGTGAAGCGAAAAATGCCCCGGCGGGAAAGCCATCCCGCCGGGGCATTTTATTTGTTTTCAATGGGAAATTTTGTATGTCAGGATTGCGTGCTCCGACCTTCGTGTTCAAAGGCCGCAAAAAAACTTGCCGATGCAAAACCGATGATACAAAGAAGCATGCCGCTGGGAAGGAGCACCCAATGCACACTGTTGGAAAAGAGGTCAAACAATGCGCCATAGAGGATTTGTCCAAAGGGCTGAGCGCACATGGAAAGGGTGGATACATACGCCATGATTTTGCCGGTCAAATGCACCGGCGTGCGCCCCTGAATCGCGCAGAGCGCATAGATGGAAAACATACTGCAGGCAAACTGGCAGAGGCAGAATACGGCAAGCAGAACCAAATAGCGGGCCCATACGCTGGCCGAAGGCAGCAAGAACACTGCGCCGGCGCCCAGCAGACAGCCGCCGATGGATACAATCAGAAGATACAAGCGGCGAAAGGGCAGACGGTGATTCAGCAGCCCGACTGCCAGGCCGCCCAGGATAGCGGCCGCACCCATGGCGCTTTCCGCTGCGCCGTAATGTCCTGCGGAAAGGCATAAAACCGTGCGGATCAGATAGGGAAATCCTATGGCAATCAGCCCTGCCATAAACATGCTTGCCAGGGCGGAAAGCAGAAGCAGCTTCAAAATGCCGGGCTGCTCCCGGCCGAGAAAATATAGGCTGGCGGATAAATCTTTTTTGATGACGGCGGCGGCAGGCAGCCTTTCGGCGGGCCCCTGATAGGGCAGGCGGATGAAGCACTCTAAAAATGCTGTGAGGAAAAAGCAGACAACGGCCGTGCAGAGCACCGGCCGCAGGCCGAAAGCGGTGTAAAAAAGGCTTCCGAGAACAGGCGTGATCAATGAAGCAGCGGCCTGTATCTGGTTGACGGCGGCGTTGCCCTGGAGCAGCTGCCGGCGGGAGAGCATCTGCGGCACGCAGGCCTGCACTGCGGGAGATTCAAAGGCGCCGAGCACGGAGAGCGCTGTCAGCAATGCGCCGATGACAAACAGACTGTGCCCGGCGGCCAGCGCGATGCAGGCGGCCAGCACAGCCAGCCCTGAGAGAGTGTCCAGCGTCACGATCATGTTTCTGCGATTGGTGCGGTCGGCCAGAATACCGCCCAGCGGAGAGAGCAGGATTGTGGGAACGGTGGCGGCGGTGAGCAGGGCAGCAAACACGATGGCGGAACCGGTCTGTTCCAATACATACATGGACAGGGCAAATTTCAGGGTGTAGTTGCCGATCAGTGAGCTGGCCTGGCCGAAGAGCAGGAGCATAAAATTGCGGTTGCTTCGCAGAGCAGGAACAGGCGTCATGCGAGTACCTCCATGTGATCAATGCGGCGCAGCATGGCGAGGGCAGCGGCTGCCGCCAGCAAGGCTGCTGCACCCGAAAGAATTGGCAGCACTGGCGCAAAGGTGAAAGCCGCTGCAGCTGCCTGGCAGACAACGGAGGCCAGCAGGACAGAAGCTACGACAGAGACAATCAGTGACCGTCGGAGCAGGCCGAGCCAGACGGAGACCATTCCGACGCCGATGGCGATGCAGCTGTGGAGCAGCAGGGAAACAGCGCCCTCAAAAAGGATATGCCACTGCAGCGGTTCCGGGCAGAGAGGGAATAGCGATTCGGACAGCAGAAAAATCAGCAGCGCCTCTCCGCCGCACAGCAGCATGGCGCGGAAGGTGTATCCGCCGATCAGCACAAGCTTGGCGGTGAGCACAGCTCTGCGGGAAACGGGATAGGAAAGCAATAAAATTGCCTGCTTGCCGCTGTAAGCTTCTACAATGAGCCGGGCCCCCATCACAGCGAAAAGAATGGAGAATGCCGCCATAGCAAGGAGGTTGTTCATGGTGATCAGCCCTGTATAGGTAAGAAACAGCGCTTCTTCTGCTTCAGTGGGGTCAAAATGGGGAATGGCGGCGAAGAGATACAGCATGCCCAGCAGGCACAGAGCAATGCAGAGCGAGGCGATATGATAGACGCGCAGGCTGGTCCTGCGGCGCTCCAGGGAGATCAGCTTGCGTATCATGCGCTCCACCTCCCGGTCAATTGCAGAAAATATTCCTCCAGTCCGCCGGGACAGCGCCGGGCGATGTCTTGGGGGTCAGCTTCGCCCTGTATCATTCCGCCGGCCAAAATGCCCACCTGGTCGCAGGTCTGCTCTGTTTCGGAGAGAATATGGCTGGATAGCAGAATGGTCATATTTTTGTGCCTGGAAAGATAGATCAGCAAATCCCGCAGCGCCCGGATGCCTGCGGGGTCCAAGCCGTTTGCAGGCTCATCCAGAATGAGCAGGTCCGGTTGGTGCACAATGACGCGGGCCATGGCCAGGCGCTGGCGCATCCCCAGAGAAAAGGCGGAAACACGCTGCCCGCCTGTGTGGGGAAGGCCGACCAATTCCAGCGTTTCCTCCGCCCGCCGCTCCGGCAGTCCCATATAGGATAGGTGAAGACGCAAATTTTCCGCGGCAGACAGATGTTCATAAAAGACCGGCGTTTCAATGATACTGCCGGTCCGGCGCAGAATTTCCCGCCGGTTTTCCGTGATGTCCAGCCCCAGTACAGCGGTGCTTCCGGCTGTGGGCTGCAGCAGACCCAGCAGCAGTTTGAACAGGGTGGTTTTCCCCGCGCCGTTGCGGCCCAGAAGACCATAAATGCTGCCCCGCTCCACGGTTATGGTGCAGCTGCGCAGCACCTCGTGTCCGCCGAATACTTTGCACAGCTGTTTTGTTGTCACTGCATACTTCAATGAAATCACTGCTCCTTTCATACCTTCTGAATGAATGTAAATTTTGAAGAAAAAATATGCAACGCTCCTGAGAAATTACATACCTACCAAATGAATGTAAAATGTGAAATTAAAATTGCCCGCTTGGGCAATTTTAAGGATTTTGTTTCACCGGAGTGAATTCCTGAAAATAATCCGCTGCCAGAGTGAGAATTTCCTCATCCACGATGGGCAGCCCCATGTTTGCCAGCATTTCTCCGATAAAGCGGAATTTACGGAGCATTTCTTCCGGTGTGGCAGGGAAAACCGTGGGCGCCAGCCACAGGCTGGTCAGAAGGGGAATCAGCTCGGCCAGTTCTTTGGCATATTCTGTGTGAATAGAGCCGTCCCGGTTGCCTTCCTCGATGAGTTTTTGGAAATAAGGGGTCAGTTCTGTCCGGTTGGCTTCGATCATGCCTGCCAGCACCTTCGGGTTTTTCAAAATAGGCAGCGACTGAACGTTCATATCCATCCGCGCCCGGTCCGATTGATTGAGCCGCACCATTTCCCGCAATTTTTGCAGGCCGTTCAGGTCTTTGCGGTCCATAACAGCTTCAAAGGGATTGTTTTCCGTGAACATGCGGTTCCCCACGGCATCCATAATCTCCGCTTTGGATTTGAAATGATGATAAACGGCGCCCTTGGTCAGCCCGCCCAACTCATCCACGATGTCCTGGATCGTGGTATTCTCATAACCTTTTTCCAGAAAAAGCCGTTGTGCCGCGTTCAAAATGCGCTCCACAGTTACCTCCGGATATTTGTTGCGCGCCATCTGCAGCCCTTCTTCCTGAATCATTCTTTTGGTATGTATTCAGTATAATGAACTACAGCGGGCTTGTCAAGATACATACTGGCAGTATTTTTGCTGCGAAAAGTGTTGATGCGAAAAAATTTTGCCCGCAGCTGAGTTTGCTGCGGGCAAAGCAAGGGTTCTGTGTTTTAAGAACGCAGATCAAATACGAATTGTGCTTTGTCGGTGGAAGGGTGATCCGGGTCAAAGAGCTGGTTTGGCAGTTCAATTTGAATCTGCAGCGGCTGAGTGCTGTCTTTCACCCCGTCGGGCAGCAGCGCTTTGGCATAAAAGGTGTCGCTCTCCAGCACTGTCAGTCCGTCGCTGTAGTGGCCGATTTCTGATTGCCCTTCGTACAGAACGCCATATTCCTGAAATTCGATGTGGTATTCGTCCTGATAGAGGGCCTCAAAAGTGATCTGATTCAGGTCATTTGCACTCAGTGCAGCATCGGATGTGTTGCTCAGCGTGAATTCTACCCGCAGGAGGTCGTCACCGGCAATATTTTCCTGATAGGTAAAACCGGTAATCTCAAAATCGAGCAGATCCGTGCTGACGCTTTCGTTCAGTGCGATGGGCTGGGGGGCCTGCGTGCCGCTGCAGGCGCACAGGAAAAAGGCGAGCGCTGCCGTGGGCAGCAGAAGGGCTGATTTCTTCATGGGAGCATCTTCCTTTCCGTAAAGTGTCTCTTCGATGTGCAGGCAGCAAAAGCAGTGTATGCCGTAGTGAATCATTTCTGGTTTGTCCTGTTATAGGACATATTTTTCTAAGCATAGTTTACTCTGAAACTTGTCCTATGTCAAGACAAGCGGGGGGATTGCTATGGCGAGAATCATTGATGGAAGCGCTATGAATATGGTCGGCGGAAACGTTCGGAAGCTGCGGCTGGAACGGGGCATGAGTCAGCAGGCCCTTTCCAATAAACTGGAAACGCTGGCAATTTATATTTGCCGCGGCTCCATTTCGCGCATTGAAGATGGACAGCGAACGGTGACGGATATTGAGCTGTATGGGCTTGCTAAAGTGTTGGGGGTGTCGATCACCAGTTTGTTTGAACTGAAGGATGAAGACAGCGAATGAAAAGGTTGGTTGCCGCGAAAGACCATAACGCAGGCGCGTAGTGAAAATCATATGGATTGAAATAAGTGCATGATTTCCCATTTTTATCAGATTCACCTCTCAATTTTTCAATTTTTTGTTGGAATTGCTCTAAAATTTTCCACTTATTTTTTGATGCTTGTAGTATACTGACAATGAGAAAATGAAGTCAAATTCCTCTATGTGCAGCGGAATGGCAGGAAGTGAATACAAAAAACAGCGGTCGTGAGCCGCCGTCATGAGAGACGGTTTTCGAGTGGCGGAAGGGAGAAAGCAGGTATGGTGACCAATTATTATGGGATGTATCAGCGGCTGGAAGAATATGTGCGCAAATCCAGCGGAGATCAGCCTCAGAGAACGGAGCCGGTGCAGCATATGCTGGACCTTTTGCAGGCGCCCTACAACGCACTGCGCAATTACGATCAGTTTCTGGCGGCGCTGCGCCAGCAGGTGACGCCGGAAGAAGCAGAGGTGTGGTGCGTTTATCCGGATTATACCCTGACTGTGTCGGCCAAAACACCGGATGAGGTGTTGGAAGATGTGCGCCCCGGCCTGCGGACGCGGCTTGCGGAGCTGAGCCAGTCTATGGCGCGGAAGGGATTTCTCTTGGAAGATACGACGCCTTCCGGGCAAACGGGGTATATCCGCACCTATTTCTATGAAATTGCCAGCCGCTTGATCTATCATCCTGATGGCACGTCTCTTGCAGAGGCTTTCCTGCACTGGTGGATTGATGTTGTGGACGGCGGCGACAGCGCAAAACTGCGCGAGTCCTATCCTGAATACCGTGTGCTGCCCCATGAGGGCGCACTGACGGGCGACAGCCGCCATGGAAAAATCCCCATGAATTTGGAAATTCCGGATACACGGGAGATTCTGCCGGACATCGACTTTGCGGAGACGCTTTTGAAAAAGTGCCGCCGCTATGCGGTAACGGACTGCATCTGCCGTGTAGCCAAGGATATGGATCACAGCCGGCCCTGCTCTTTCCCTGTGAAGGATGTGTGCCTGATGTTTGATGCTGTAGCAGACGGGGGCATTGCATCTGGTGACGCCCGGGAAATCAGCCGGGAGGAGGCCCTGCAGATTATCCGCCGCTGCCGGGACCTGGGTATGGTGCAGATCATCAGTAATGCAGAACACCCGCTGTGTGTGTGCAACTGCTGCAAATGCTGCTGTGCCTGCCTGCGGTCTATGGAGCGGTTTGAAGATACTGTGGGCGAGGCTTCCCGCTATGTGGCGGAAGCAGCGCATAGCGATGCCTGTGTGCACTGCGGCAAATGCCAGAAAGTGTGCCCTGTGGAGGCGGTGGATATCAGCGGCGCGTATACTTATGTCCAGGCACAGAGATGTATCGGCTGCGGCGTGTGCGTCAGTCAGTGTCCCAAGGGCGTGCTGAAGCTTTCCAAGCGCCCTGGTGCCATTGACCACGTTGCACAGAAGGATTTGGATCGGGTTTACATTTAAAACGGAATAAAAATGCGTTGCAGCAGGTGATGATGCTGTACTGAAGATGCGGGAAAACGAAGTATTTCTATGAAAAATGGGAGATGAGTTTTGTGGCAGAGTATCTATACCGCACATTGGAAGCATATTTGAAGCATTATGAGAAAGAAAAAGAGCGCGCGCAGGTTGACCCTTATGAAGAAATGCTGGATCTTTTGAGCGCGCCCTATAACGATCTGCGCAACTATGATGAATTTCTTGCGGGCCTGAAAGAAGTGCTCACACCGGAGGAAGCGGAAGTGTGGCGCTTTTATCCGGATTATACGATTCGCGTGGACGCCAAATCACCGCGGGAGATCTGCGGCGCCCTGCGCCCGGAGCTGCAGCCCAGGGTGGAAGAGCTGTCCCGTTCCCTGGCGGAAAAGAAATTTCTGCAGAGGAAGGAAACGCCGGCGGGGGAGCCGGGCTATATCCGCACTTATTTTTTCCACATGATTATTGGGCGCTACCATCACCCGGACGATACGCTGCTGACGAAGGCTGCCGAACACTGGTGGTATGATATTGTGGAACGGGGCGACAGCGCCATGCTCCGCGGCGGGCAGGAAGAAATGCGCGTGCTGCCCCATGAGGGCGCGTTGACCGGCGACAGCCGCCATGGCAAAGTTCCTGTGCATCTGGACATTCCAGACACCCGCACCCTGCTGCCCATGGACAGCGCAGAAGAAATTCTGAAGGGCTGCCGCCGCTTTGCGGTGACGAAGTGCATCTGCCGCACGCTGAAGGATCGGGATCACAGCCGTCCCTGTGATTTCCCTGTGGACGATGTGTGCATTGCCCTGGATCAGATGGCGGACAACACCATTGCCATGGGCATTGCCCGGGAAATCAGCCGGGAGGAAACGCTGCAGATTATTCGCCGCTGCCGGGATTTGGGCATGGTGCAGACCATCAGCAACGCAGTGCACCCCCTGGCTATCTGCAACTGCTGCAAATGCTGCTGTGCCTGTTTGCGCATGATGGAGCGCTATGAGGATATGCTCTGCGTGCCCTCCCGCTATGCGGCGGAAGCAGCGCACCCTGAAAGCTGTATCGCCTGCGGCAAGTGTGCCAAATGCTGCCCCATGGACGCGGTGGTGATTGCCAAAGATGGGGGCACCTATGTGAAAGCCCAGCAGTGCATCGGCTGTGGTGTGTGTGTCAGCCAGTGCCCCAAAGCTGTTTTGAAGCTGGTCAAGCGCCCCGGTGCACCGGAGCGGCCCGAGCGGGACAATATCGAGCGCATTTATATGTGAGGTAGAGCTTATGCACGAGACGTCTTTGATGCAATACACTTTGGATGCGGTGGAGCATCGGGTGTTTGCCCTGCAGATGCACAAGGTCAAAAGCATTGACCTTGTGGTGGGCGAAATGCGGGGCGCGCTGCCGGAGCTGCTGCAGGAAGCCTTCCGGATTTTAACTTATGCCAGGCCGGTGTTTCATGGAGCGCAGCTCCATATCGAGGAGCGTCCTGTGGTGCTGCAGTGCCAAAAGTGTGGAAAAAGGTACAGCGCGGCAGATTTTCATCAGGTTGCCTGTCCGGACTGCGGCGCGCCGGAATATGCTATTGTGCAGGGAAATGAACTGTATATCGATTCCTTTGAAGGAGAATGACAGCAATGAGAGTACATATGGAGCAGGAAATTTTGCAGGAAAACGCCCATCAGGCGGAGGAGAACCGCACGCAATTTGGGAAAACGCTGGTGGTCAATCTGATTGGCTCGCCGGGCTGCGGAAAAACCACACTGCTGGAAAAAACCCTTGCTGCTTTGCAGCGGGAATACCGCATGGCCGTGATTGAAGGGGATATTTACACCACAAAGGATGCCCAGCGCATTGAAGTCTGCGGCGTGCCGGTGGTGCAGGTCAACACGGCCGGCGGCTGCCATCTGAGTGCAGAGATCACGGCAAAGGCTGCGGCGGATCTTGATTTACAAAATCTGGATATTCTGTTCATCGAAAATGTGGGCAATCTGGTCTGCCCGGCGGAATTTGATTTGGGCGAGGACTGCAAGGCGGCGGTGCTGAGTGTGGTGGAAGGCGACGACAAGCCTGCAAAATATCCGCTGCTGTTCCAGGAAGCCGGCGTGGTGCTCTTGAATAAGTGCGATCTGCTCCCATATACCAATTTCAATATGGACAGTGCCCTGGCAGATATCCGGGGCTTGAACGCTGAGGCACCGATTCTGCAGCTGGCCGCGGCAAAGGAAGAGGGGCTGGAGCCCTGGTTTGCCTGGCTGCGGGCCGCGGCGGCCAAAAAGAGAGAAGCCTGAATGAAGCTGTCGTTGTTTCTGTTTTGTAAAAGTCCCGGAAATGTTTCCGGGGCTTTTTGCATCGCTGCAGAAATCAGAAAGGTGCGGTTTTCCGTGTGGTGAGGCAGGACGAATCGGAAAGCAAAGAATGCCATCAGCGGCAGTGGTCATATCAGTCATTGTGCCGCTTGCAGATGAAGATGCCCACGAAAATGCAGCGTTTTTTTGGCCGCTTTGTCCTATTTACGGTGTTTGAAAAATATGTTATTATTTTAACAAAGTCAAAGGCCTGTAGAAAGGAGGCTGCACAGGATGGAGATGACATATGATGATATGCTCCGGGAGATGGAGGCCTACTATGCAGCCTCTGTGCCGCCGCCCCGGGAGCAGACCTTGACGATGCATGAAAAAATGCTGAACCGGCTGTGCGAAGGCAGGTCAAACGAGAAAGACGATGCGCTTCTGGCGATTCTGCGCAAGCGTTTTCGACCGGAGGAGGCGGAGGTCTGGCTGCTGTGTCCGGCTGTTTCTCCTGCTGCTGTGCCGATCACCGATGTGCAGCTGGAACAGGCAGTTCGCCCGGAGGTGCGCCCTCAGCTGAAAAAAATCAAGGACAAATTGCTGGAACGAAAAATTTTGCTGCATGTGAAATCCAAAAACGGCGCGGGCTATTTTGCCCGCTGTGACGCGCACTGCATTCAATTGCTGCGCGCTGCAGAAGAATCTGCCAAGCCGGGGCCTGCGGCCGGCACACTGATTCAGGTGGAACCCGGGCGCTGCGTGGGATGCAAGCTGTGCGAGAAAGCCTGTCCGGTGCAGGCTGTGCAGGTGCATGGGAAAATCGTTGCCATTGACGGTGCATTGTGTATGGGCTGCGGCGCCTGTGTGCGCCGATGCCCGAAAAAAGCGCTGCGGCTGTAGTATATGGAGCCGGAAAGGAAAGCGCGTTTGCTGGTGGAAAATTGCACCTGCGCGCTCTTGACACCGAAAGCGGGAGATGGTAATATACTGTCTTAGTAGCAGATGCGATGAACGGGAAGAGTAGCATTGTGCCAGGGCAAAGAGAGAGGACGTCACCGGCTGAAAGCGTCCTTGCTGCAGCAGATGTGAAGTGCGCCCGGGAGCAGGAGGGGTAATGCCCTCCGTGTGGGCTGCGTTACAGGCCTGAAGAGTAAAATGCAGGAGTGGAACCGCGTGATTGCGCCTCTTGTGCCTTATGGGCACAGGGGCGTTGTTTATTTTTATCGGAGGGGGAAACCGCCATGTCAAGACTGGGCGAAATGCTGGGGGCGTATCAGAAGCGCGACCCTGCGGCCCGCAGCAAGCTGGAAATTTTTCTGCTGTATCCCGGTGTCAACGCCACCATCCACTATCGGGTGGCCCATTGGTTTTACAAACACAATCTGAAATTTATCGCCCGCGCCATTTCCCAGTGGGCCCGGTTTTTGACGGGCATCGAGATTCACCCGGGCGCCACCATTGGCAAGCGCTTTGTGATCGATCACGGCATGGGCATTGTCATTGGCGAAACCGCAGAAATCGGGGACGACTGCCTGATTTATCACGGGGTGACCCTGGGCGGCACCGGCAAAGACAAGGGGAAGCGCCATCCCACTTTGGGGAATAATGTACTGGTGGGCAATGGCGCGCGCATTCTCGGTCCGTTCAAAGTGGGCGACAACGCCCGGGTGGCTTCCGGCTCCGTGGTGCTCAGCGAGGTGCCGCCCAATTCCACTGTGGTGGGCGTGCCGGCCCAGGTGGTCAAAATCAACGGCAAGCCTGTGGAAAATGAATGCAGCTGCGTGGATTCTGTGGATCAGGTTCACATCCCCGACCCGGTGGAGGATGAAATCGAAATTCTGACCCGCCGCATCCGCGAGCTGGAAACGGATCTGGCCAACTGCCGCCGGCGGCATCCGGATCATGTGCTTCATCAGGAGGAAACGCCCTGCGCCTGCGGCGACAGCGCGCCAGAGGAGCAGGAAACAACAGAAACAACAAAAGAGTGAGGTTTTTTGCCATGCAGCTTTACAATTCTTTGACCCATAAAAAAGCGGAATTTGTCACCCATACGCCCGGCCGGGTGGAAATGTATACCTGTGGTCCCACGGTGTACCATTTTGCCCATATCGGCAATCTGCGCAGCTATATCATGGAGGATGTGCTGGAAAAGTTCCTGCGCTACGAGGGGTATGACGTCAACCGTGTGATGAATATCACCGATGTGGGCCATCTGGCCAGCGACGCCGACACCGGCGAGGATAAGATGCTCAAAGGCGCGCGGCGGGAGCACAAAACCGTCATGGAAATCGCTCAGTTTTACACCGACGCCTTTTTTGAGGACTGCCGCAAGCTGAACATCAAGCGGCCCGATGTGGTGCAGCCCGCCACCGGCTGCATCGATGAGTATATCCAGCTGATCTCCGGCCTGCTGGAAAAGGGCTATGCCTATCAGGCCGGCGGCAATGTTTACTTTGATTCTTCCAAATTGGAAAAATATTATGTCTTCAACGACCACAACGAAGAGGACCTGGCGGTGGGTGTCCGCGAGGGTGTGGAGGAGGATGTCAACAAGCGCAACAAGAATGACTTCGTCCTCTGGTTTACCAAGTCCAAATTTGAGGACCAGGCCCTGAAATGGGATTCCCCCTGGGGCGTGGGCTATCCCGGCTGGCACATTGAGTGCTCCGGCATCAGCCTGAAATACAACGGCGAATATCTCGACCTGCACTGCGGCGGCGTGGACAATGCCTTTCCCCACCACACCAATGAAATCGCCCAGAGCGAAAGCTATATCGGCCATCCCTGGTGCCCGCAGTGGTTCCATGTGCACCATTTGAACACCAGCGACGGCAAGATGAGCAAGTCCAAAGGGGAGTTTTTGACTGTTTCCCTGCTGGAGGAAAAAGGTTATGATCCGCTGGTGTACCGTTTCTTCTGCCTGCAGAGCCACTACCGCAAGGCGCTGGTTTTCACATGGGAAAATCTGGATAATGCCCGGGGCGCATACAACAAGCTCATCAAAAAGATCGCGGCCTTGTCCGACCAGGAGGGCGCGGTGGATGCGGCTGTGGTGCAGAGCTATCAAGAGAAGTTTTTGCAGCAGGTGGGCAACGACCTGAATACCTCCATGGGCATCACGCTGCTCTACGATGCGCTGAAAGCCCCTGCCAACGACGCCACCAAGCTGGCTGTTCTGGGCAGCTTTGATGAAGTGCTGGGCCTCTCTTTGCTGGAGAAAGCGGCCCGGAAGCGGCAGGAGGAGGCCCAGGCCCGAAAGAATGCCACATCTCAGGGAGGATACACCGTCACCGGCGAGGGCGACCCCGAGATCGACGCGCTGGTGCTGGCCCGGGGCGAGGCCAAGAAGGCAAGGAATTTTGCCGAGGCAGACCGCATCCGCGACGAACTCAAGGCCCAGGGCATCGAGATCACCGACGTGCCCGGCGGGGCGGTTTGGAAAAGAATTTGAGCAGACTGCAAAAATGGCCGCAGCCTATCAGGCTGCGGCCATTTTCTGCGCGCTATTTCTGCAAAGGAGCACCTCACTGGAGAAGCTCAGCGTCATATACTTCGTAGTATGTGGAGGACCCTTCATCGTAAAGGATTGTCCCTGCGATGCGGATCTCTTTGCCCCAGATATCCGTGGGCACCTCAACGCCGTTTTGGAAATACACCCGTTTCTGCACCGAAGTGCCGTCGTTCATATAAAAAGCATTGTTGGCGAGGTCGGGACCGACCAGCGAGCAGGTCATCTCGAAACGGGTCTGCGTCACATAGCCGGAGGACATGGTATAATAATAGACGGGAATTGTAGACCCCTCGGCGGTCTGTTTCTCGATCTTCGGGGCGGTGATGCCCACCACGGTGACCTGCTGGTCATCGGACAGGTCGGCCAACTCCTCGGCAGGGAGATATACGTCGAGACGCGCGGGTGTCACGTTGTCGCCGATGCGCAGCCGAATGTAGTCTTCTTCGATGGCGCTGATGGGGGCGGTGATCTCCAAGATTTTGCCGCAGTAGGTTTCCTGGGCAGCGGCGGGGTCGCTCGCCGTCTCGCTGGCCAGAGCAGCGGCATCAACGGTTTCCGCAGCGGCCAGCATATCTTCTTTTGTCATATCGGCGGCCGGATCGCCACCTTCGCTGCAGGCGGCCAGAGAGAGCGCCAGGAACAGGGCCAAGGGGAGTGCCAGGAGTCGCTTCATAAACAATCTTTCCTTTCCATGCAGACACATATGCTGTGCTGCTGATTTTATCACCGCACCGGCCCCGGGGGCTGGCGCCCCCAGGCGGTGGGCGAAAAACAAAAACGCTGTGCAGGGCATTTCCCCACACAGCGCAAGAAGAGACTTCTCATGCGACACAATGCAAAGATATGTATAGCAACAAAACCGCCCCTTGCGGAAAGGGCCGGAATGTCGTATAATATCCCATGCGGTGCGGCCAATGGCCGTTGTGTAGGTGGTTCTGGCACCTGCGCAGGCTTGCGGGTGTTGGCGCACCTGCAAGCTGCCGCATTTTTGTTTTTCGACATGATTATAACAGGTTATGGCGTGCTTTGCAAGGGCCGCAGGGCAGGGGAAACATGAATTTCCGTGAAGCGGGGCATACTGGAGGCAGCGCTGTATCAGAAAAAGAAAAGGAGTTTTGCATGAAATCCATTCGGGAATTATATCTCATCGGGCGGGGTCCATCCAGCTCCCACACCATGGGGCCGGCCAAAGCGGCGGCCCTGTTTCGCGCCGAGCAGCCGGAAGCGGACCGTTTCTGCGTGGTGCTGTACGGCTCCCTGGCATTGACGGGGAAAGGACATTTAACGGATCAGGCGCTGAAGGAAACCCTGGCACCGGTGGAGACGGACATCGTGTTTGACACGGAAACGACCGATCTGCCCCATCCCAACACCATGGATCTGTTTGCCTATCAGCAAGGGAAACAGACGGGCTTTTTGCGGGTGCTGTCCACTGGCGGCGGCGCCATCACTCTGGTGGGACGGCCGGAAGCAGACACGCCGGAGATCTATCCGGAGCACTCCTATGCGGAGATTGCGGCATGGTGCAAAAGTCATAATGCGCGCCTGCCGGATTATGTGGAGTATCATGAGGGAACCGCCATCTGGGACGAGCTGTACCGCGTGTGGGAGGTTATGAAGCGGAGCATTGTCAACGGACTGTCTGTTTCCGGGGAACTGCCGGGCGGCCTTCATGTGGAGCGCAAAGCCCAGTTTCTCCACGAGCAGCGCCACATTGACGAAAGCGCGGCCACCCGGGAAAACCGGCTGGTTTGCTCTTATGCCTTTGCGGTGGCGGAGGAAAACGCCTCCGGCGGACAAATTGTCACCGCTCCCACCTGCGGCGCCTGCGGCGTACTGCCCTCGGCGCTGCGGTATATGCAGGAGCAGAAGGGATTTTCTGACGAGCAGGTGCTGCGCGCTCTGGCGGCGGCCGGAGTCGTCGGAAATCTGATCAAAACCAACGCCTCCATTTCCGGCGCCCAATGCGGCTGTCAGGCAGAAATCGGCTCGGCCTGTTCCATGACGGCGGCGGCCCTGGGCGAATTATTTGAAATGGGCATCGATCAGATTGAATACGCAGCCGAGGTGGCCATGGAGCACCACCTGGGCCTGACCTGCGATCCCATCGGCGGCCTGGTGCAGATTCCCTGCATTGAGCGCAACGCCGTGGCGGCCATGCGGGCCATCAACGCCTTGTCTCTGGCCAATTTTCTCACCAGCACACGCAAGATTTCCTTTGATCTGGTGGTTAAAACCATGTATGAAACGGGGCGCGACCTGTCCCGCCGCTACCGGGAAACGGCGGAGGGCGGTTTGGCGAAAAATTACAATTGATATACGATCAAAACACAATCGATCCCCGCTGCACAACAGTGAGTACGCTGTTGCGCAGCGGGGATTTGTTTTAACGTATATTCAGGCCGTGGCATAGTAGCTTCCGCTGGTGGGATCGAACAGAATCTCATAAAGATTCGTGCCTTGTTTTGCTTCGAACACGATGCTGGAAGAAACAAAGGGGTGTGAAGGATCATTTTGTGCCTGGGGCACATAGGCGTCCTCTAACTGAATCTGCTCATAATGAGCGTCTGATAAGATTTGATAGCCGTCGTGTACAGTGTATTGGGGGCGAAGAGCGAAAAAGGACACCACTGCCAAACAAAGAAGCGCGATAACCAGCAGGGCGAGTTTGCCTTTGTTGCAGCGCGGCGCCAGCATGGGCGGGAAAAAAGCTGCTGCAAAGGCAAGGGACAACAAAACATCGGTGACAATGGTGTTGTAAGCGCCCTGGTAATCGTGCAGGTTGTAATAAGCGATAGCCCAGAGGGCGGCGATATATGCGAGAAATGTCAGCAGGCTCCACAAAGCGCTGCGCCCGCTGCGTGCAGCAGAAAATCGCATAGGGACAACGGCTCCTTTCTATATAAATATCGAAAGAACTAATGCTATCATAGAAAATTGTGCTGGGCTCTGCCACCATGGATGCGTAAGGTTTATGTAAAATTTTTGCAAGAGTGTGTGCTTTGTATGCACATTGACAGAAGCATCGGGGCTTGCTATCATAAATGCAGCGGTCAAAGTTCACTGGGGAGGAATGTTTTTATGAAGCGCAGCAGCGGTATTCTGCTTCCGGTTTTTTCCCTGCCATCGCCTTATGGTATCGGCACCCTGGGCAAGGCAGCTTACGCATTTGTGGATTTTTTGGAGGCGGCTGGACAGTCCTGGTGGCAAATGCTCCCGGTGGGTCCCACAAGCTATGGAGACTCGCCGTATCAAAGTTTTTCTTCCTATGCGGGCAACCCGTATTTCATCGATCTGGATTTGTTGGTGGAAGAGGGACTGCTTGAAAAGGAGGACCTGCGGGGGATCGACTGGGGCGCAGACTGCGGCCGGGTGGACTATGAAAAAATCTACCGGAGCCGGTTTGCGGTTTTGGAAAAGGCGGCGCGGAAAGGCCTTGCCCGCGACCGGGCAGAAGTGGAAGCGTTTGTGGAGCAGCAGAAAAACTGGCTTCCGGATTACGCGCTGTTCATGGCCCTCAAGCGCCGTTTTTCCATGCGGGCGTGGAGTGAATGGCCGGAACCGGTGCGCCTGCGGGAAAAAGCGGCGCTGGAGCGCTGCCGCGCAGAACGGAAGGAGGATATCGAGCTGTTTCTCTATATCCAGTTTTTGTTTTTCCGCCAGTGGGAAGCGCTGCACGCCTATGCCCATCAGCACGGCGTGGGGCTGATCGGAGATTTGCCGATTTATGTTGCGATGGACAGCGCCGATGTGTGGGCCGGACCGGAACATTTTCAGCTGGATGAAAAAAATATCCCCACGGCAGTGGCCGGCGTTCCGCCGGATTATTTCAGCGCCGACGGCCAGCTGTGGGGCAATCCGCTCTATCGCTGGGATGTGATGAAACGGGATGGCTACGGCTGGTGGATCCGGCGGGTGGAAGGCGCGGCGCGCCTGTTCGATGCGCTGCGCATCGATCATTTCCGCGGGTTTGAAAGCTATTGGGCCGTGCCCTATGGCGAAGAGACGGCCAAAAACGGCCGCTGGATCAAAGGCCCGGGCATGGATTTGGTGGGCGTGCTGACCAGCTGGTTTTACAACGTGCAGTTTATTGCCGAGGATTTGGGCTTTTTAACGGCGGATGTGCGCAGGCTTTTGGAGGATTCTAAGCTGCCGGGCATGAAAATTCTGGAATTCGCCTTTGACAGGCGGGAACAGAGCGATTATATGCCCCATACTTATGAGCGCAACTGCGTCTGCTATGTGGGCACCCACGACAATGCGCCGGTGTTGGCCTGGCGGGAAGAGGCCGATGCGGAAGATGTCGCTGTGGCAAAGCGTTATCTGGGCCTGCATGAGCAGGAGGGCTTTCACTGGGGCATGATCCGCGGAGGGATGAGTTCTGTTGCGGATCTGTTTATTGCCCAGATGCAGGACTGCCTTGGCCTGGGCGCGGAAAGCCGGATGAATACGCCCGGCACCTGCGGCGGCAACTGGTGTTGGCGGCTGCGCCCCGGGCAGCTGACACCGGCCCTGGCGGAAAAAATTGTTGCCTGCACAAAGCTGTATGGCCGTGCCCAACCGAAGCCTGTGCGGGAGAATATCAGTAAAAGTGTTTGAAAAAGCAGAGAAATACATGAAAGAATCCTTGAAAAAAGGGGAAAAACAGTGCACACTATAAAGTATCTCAAAAGAAAAAAGGAGCCTGTATTATGAAACTGAGTGCAAGAAACCAATTCAAAGGCAAAATTCTGGATATCCAGGAAGGCGCCGTCAACGGCATTGTGAAAATTGATATCGGCGGCGGCAATGTGATCAGCGCCACGATTTCCATGACTTCCATCAAGGAACTGGGGCTGCAGGTCGGCGGCGAGGCTTATGCCGTGATCAAGGCCACTTCCGTCATGGTCGGCGTGGATTGAGCACGGAGCAGCAGGCCGGATGCCCGCTTTACAGCGGACATCCGGCTTTTTTTGCGCGCAGGTGCGGCACTGCTTGTATTCCCGCTGCGGAAACGGTATAATACCACTATCGATGAAAACCTGAGTTTGGAGGATTTGCCATGAAATTGATGGTGCTCGACGGCAACAGCATTGTCAACCGGGCGTATTACGGTGTGCGCAGCATGCTCAAAACCCATGACGGCTTGTATACCAATGCCATTTTCGGCTTTTTGAATATTCTGACGCGGCTGGTGGATGAGGAGCAGCCGGAGGCGCTGTGCGTCACATTCGATCTTCACGCGCCCACGTTCCGTCACAATGCCTATGCGGAGTATAAGGCCGGCCGCCGCCCCATGCCCGAGGAGCTGCGCATGCAGATCCCCGTGCTGAAAGATGTGCTGGAGCAGATGAATATTCCCCGCTATGAAATGGAGGGGTACGAGGCGGACGACCTGATCGGTGCCATTTCCCGCCGCTGCGAAGCGGACGGATGGGATTGTGTCATCGTCACCGGCGACAAGGACAGCCTCCAGCTGATTACGGAGCACACCAAGGTGAAGCTGGTGACCACCAGCATGGGATCCAGCACCAGCCGGGATATGACGCCGGAGAGCTTTTTTGCAGAGTATGGTTTCGAGCCCATCCATATGATTGATTTGAAAGCGCTGATGGGGGATGCCTCCGACCATTTGACCGGCGTGCCGGGGATAGGCGAAAAGACGGCGCTGGATCTGATCCGCAAATACCGCACCATTGACGCTATTTATGAAAAGCTGCCCGACATTGACGCCCGCAGCGCTGTGATCAAAAAGCTGGAAGCGGGGGAGCAGAGCGCCAGAGAGACTTATTGGCTGGCCACGATTGTGACGGATGTGCCCAATTTCGCCTTCGACCCGAAGGATACTCTGCGCAAAGCGCCGCAGCCTGGGCTGTATGATTTGTTCCTGCGCCTGGAATTTACCAAACTGATCGAGAAGTTCGGCCTGGGACCGGAGCGGCAGAGCGGTGCTGCGGCGGGAAAAGGGCCGGATATCACTGTCACGGTGGAACAGGTAACCAGCCCGGCGCAGGCAGAAGAGCTGCTGGCCCTCTGGCGGCAGGCAGACCATGTGTCTGTTCTGGTGCTGCCGGATCTGTCCGGCGCGGCAGTGGTCTGCCGGACCGGAGCGGACAGCGCCGTGACGGCGGAACTGTTTTTCGACCGTTATCAGGGCGACTGGAATGCCCTGCTGCGCGCTCTGTTTTCTCAGGATATCAAAAAAGTGTCCCACAATGTCAAGGATCTGATGCACACGCTGTTTGACAACGGCCTGCCGGCGGAAGGCTTTGTGTTTGACACGGCTCTGGCGGCTTATCTGCTGGATGCGACCCAGGGCAGTTATGAGCTGCAGCGGCTGTTTGTGAGCTATTTTGGCGCAGAGCTGCCCAAGCCTTTGTATCTTGAGCCGGATGCTTTTTCCATGCTGGGCGACACCGCTCAGGCAGAAGCGTCTTTGGACAGCTATGCCGCCGCGGTGGACGGGCTGTTCGATGTGCTCAGGGCAAATCTGGAAAAGGAAACTATGCAGGCGCTTTATGACAGCATTGAACTGCCCCTGTGTGCGGTGCTGGCGGAAATGGAGTGCAGCGGCTGCCGGGTCGATGCGGCGGAGCTGACCGCTTTTGGCGAAGAAATGGCCCGGCGCATCGCAGAAAAGGAAAAAAACATCTATGATCTGGCAGGGGAAGAATTCAATATCAATTCGCCCAAGCAGTTGGGTACAATTCTGTTTGATAAGCTGGGGATTCCGCCGGTGAAAAAGACCAAAAGCGGCTATTCCACCAATGCGGAGGTCTTGGAAAAGCTGCGCTGTCTTTACCCGATTGTGGATGAGATCCTGGCCTATCGGCAGTACGCCAAGCTGAAATCCACCTATGCCGACGGCCTGCTCAAAGAGATCGGGCGCGATGGGCGCATCCACACCAGCTTTCAGATGACGGCGACGGCCACCGGCCGCCTGTCTTCTACAGAACCCAACTTGCAGAATATTCCCACCCGCACGGAGCTGGGCAGCGAACTGCGGCGGATGTTTCTCCCGGCGGAAGGGTGCGTGCTGGTGGATGCGGATTACTCGCAGATCGAACTGCGCCTGCTGGCGCACATGGCGGACGACGCAGCGATGCAGGAGGCTTTTTTGTCCGGAGAGGATATCCATGCAACGACGGCAGCCCATGTATTTCATGTGCCGCTGCAGGAGGTTACGCCGCAGATGCGCCGCAGCGCAAAGGCGGTGAATTTCGGTATGGTCTACGGCATTTCCGCTTTTTCCCTTTCCAAAGATATCGGCGTGAGCGTGGGCGAGGCCAAGGCCTATATGGACAGCTATTTCACAAAATATGAGGGCGTGAAGCGCTATATGGAAGAAGTTGTCGAAAAAGCGCGGCAGCAGGGGTATGTGGAGACGCTGTATCACCGCCGCCGGCCGCTGCCGGAGCTGAAATCCTCCAATTTCAACCTCCGCTCGTTCGGAGAGCGGGTGGCTTTGAACATGCCGATTCAGGGTACGGCGGCAGATATCATCAAGCTGGCTATGGTCCGGGTGTGGAAACGCATGAAAGCGGAACTGCCCGAAGCACGGCTGGTGCTGCAGATTCACGACGAGCTGATTGTCGAATGTCCCGAGGGACAGAGCGAACAGGCGGTGGCCATCCTGCAGGAAGAGATGACGGATGTGGCCCATTTGAAAGTGCCGTTGATTGCCGATGCCCATGTGGGAAAAAACTGGCTGGATGCCAAATAACAAAGAAAAGGGAACTGTCATGGAATTCAAAATTGTGCCGATGGATGCCTCCCACCTGGATGCGCTGGCATTGGCGGAGCAGGCGTGTTTTTCTGCCCCCTGGAGCCGGAATATGCTGGCCGATGAGCTGTACAACGACTGCGCCGCTTATCTGGTGGCTGAGGATGAGACGGGGGCTGTGCTGGGCTATGCCGGGCTGCAGGTCGTGCTGGATGAGGGATGCATCACCAAAATTGCAGTGCTGCCCGCTTTTCGCCGTCAAAAGATTGCCGCGCGCCTTTTGCAGGTGTTTTTTGACTTTGCCAAAGCGCATGAGCTGCGCTTTATCACCCTGGAAGTGCGTGCGAGCAACGATGCGGCGATCGCGCTGTATCAAAAGTTTGGCTTTGCGGAAGTTGGGCGCCGGAAAAATTACTATGAGAAACCGAAGGAAGATGCGCTGATTATGACCAAGTATTTTGAGGAGGGAGCGGCATGCTGATTTTAGCAATTGAATCCTCCTGCGATGAAACGGCCGTTGCAGTGGTGGAGGATGGCCGCCGGGTGCTGACGGACCAGATTGCTTCTCAGGCGGATATGCACGCCCTGTATGGCGGCGTGGTGCCGGAAATTGCCTCCCGCAAGCATGTGGAGGTGATTGTGCAGCTGGCGGATGCCGCTTTGAGCGAGGCGGGGATCGGCCGGAAGGATCTGGACGCTGTCGCAGTCACTTATGCGCCGGGGCTGATCGGCGCGGTGCTGGTGGGCGTTAATTTTGCCAAATCCGTTGCCTATGCCTTGGGTATTCCTTTGATTCCGGTGCATCATGTGCGGGGCCATATCGCGGCAAATTATATTGCGTTTCCGGAGCTGAAGCCGCCCTTTCTGGCGCTGGCGATTTCCGGCGGAAATACCCTGATTGTGGATGTGCGGGATTATACGGATTTGCAAGTGATCGGCGCCACGCGGGACGATGCGGCGGGAGAGTGTTTTGACAAAGCAGCGCGGGTGCTGGGGCTTCCTTATCCCGGCGGCGCGCCCATGGATGCGCTGGCGCAGCAGGGGCGCGGCGGTGTTTATGAGCTGCCCAGAGCCCACGTCAGCGGCAGCGAATTCGATATGAGCTTCTCTGGCTTGAAAACGGCGGTGGTCAATTTGGCGCACAACGCTTCCCAAACGGGAAAAATGCTGGATAAGGCGTCTCTGGCGCTGGATTTTACCCGTGCAGTGAGCGATATGCTGGTGCCGCGGGCCATGGCGGCGGCGGAGCTGTGCGGGCGGTCTGCGGTGGTGGCGGCCGGAGGCGTGGCGGCCAATTCCATCATCCGCGCCGATTTGCAGCGTACCTGCGCGGAGCGGGGATATACGCTGTATGTGCCGCCGCTGTCTCTTTGTGGCGACAACGCGGCCATGATTGGCTGCCAGGGGTATTATGAATACCTTGCAGGCAAGCGGGGAAATACGGATTTGAATGCCTATGCTACCATGGAAATTACCGATGCATGAGAAAAGTTCCGGGCCGAAAAAGAAAGGCCCGGAACTTTTTTGGCAAAAATAGTGTTCAAAACTGTTGATATCAAATTATGTAAATAAAAATCGGGAAATAAAATTTTGAAAAATGGCGTTTCAAGGTATGACAATTTATGCTAATCTTCCTGATAAGTATTGATATTTCTGTAAAAAATGATTGTGGAAAAGTGTGTGGATAATGTGAATAACTCGCTGTAGTCTATCTTTATTAAAAAATTTATGTAAATTTAATAGGGGAGATAGAAAAGAAAAGTGACTGGGGAAAAAAGTGTGGAAAAAGTGGATATTTGAGATAAAAAGGATATGAAATCGAAAAAAGAAGAATTTTGTCGAATGGTTCAGTAAGGCAGAAAAAAGGGAAAAATGGAATCTTTTCGCGAAAATCGGGAAAACATTACAATTTGTATAATTTCCGTTTTCCGAAAATTTGAGGCAGAAAACAGTTGACGAATGAAATACAGTATGGTAATATAATATCCGCGTCTGAGCGATGCAAATAAAAATTTGATAAGCTACTGTGGCTCAGTTGGTAGAGCAGCTGATTCGTAATCAGCAGGTCGCCGGTTCAAGTCCGGCCAGTAGCTCCACGTCGGAGCAAGCTATGTATCGCTTGCTCCGACTTTTTTTAAAAGTCAGAGTGCGCTCACGCCGCTGCTCCTCCTTTCCAAATTGCAACCGCTTACGCTGGGTTGCGATTTGGGTCCGCCGCTTTGCGGCGGATTTGTCCCGTTACGGGGAAATATCGATTTTGACCGTCCCTTCCACAAAAAAGGACACGACTTACATCGTGTCCTTTTTTGTGGACTCCGCGGGCCAAAGGCCCGCTCCACCCTTCGGGATTTCAATGCTCGGGGCGGCAAAGCCACTCCTCCGCCAAGATTTCCACCTGCGGTGAAAACGCTTGTACGGCGTACTCGCGCCGCGGCCCAGAAGGCCGGTTGGGCGATTTTCCTATGCCTTTTCGGGATTTCGAAATATCGATTTTAACTGTGCCTTCCACGCTGAAGCAAAGTCTGCTTTGCTTCAACGTCTTTTTTATGCCTGAGGCCAAAGATGTATTCGCCCGCTCCCTTGCGCCTCCTTTGCAAACCGGACCCGCTGTGCTGAACCCCGGTTTGGATGCAGCTGTCAGCTTTTGCCGACGCCTTCAGAACGCGTGCCGTTCTGAGGGCTGTCTGTTTACCATATGTCGCTGTTTATGTGATGGTGACAACATCCACTGTCCCCGTGTCGGGGGCATATTTCAGAGCCACCATGGTTTTTCGGCGATGACCGTTTTTGGTTGGAAGTTCCACACAGACATCAAACAACCATGCACCATGGCTGTTTTGATTCAAATTGTAGATATAGTTGGCGCAGATCTGCTTGAACACTTCTTTTTGAAATCGCGCTTTTTCTTCTGCATGATATCCCAGTGTTTCTATAATTTTGCCTTTTCCTGTTTCTGTGTTGGTCAGATATTGCGCCCATCTTTCCTCTGTGATATTCAGGTTCATTTTTTCCAATGAATCAAATTTGGGAAGCAAGGCATTGAAAGAAAAAGCGACGTCTTGTTCATCGGGCACGGTGCTTTCAATTTTATAGCTCAAAAAAGCGCCGTAGCTGTCTTCATTGATGCTGCAAACAGAGAAGCCATTGGACACGAAAAGAAACTGCTGTGGGTCCAGAGTTTCATCCTCCCGGCAATTGGAAGGATAGGGCATAATGATTTTGGTTTTATTCTTGATACAGAGGGGGGATAAGATGGTGGAAATGTATGTTTTGAACTGGGAGTTGTAAGTTACATCGGCAAAGCCCGTGAACCACGGATGGGGGTAAAGGCCCTCGACAATTTTCAGCCGCTGATTTCCGGTCAGCCGATTGCAATAAATGAGATAATACTGATGGCTGTGCCCGTAGTCAGAGGGATGGCATCTGATCAGGACGTCATTGAGTGCACTGTGCAGCAGCTGCTGGGAATCATTGCAATATGGCGCCAGATAATCGATATAATCGCCGCACAAAATGCTGTAGGTGCTGTTGTGGTCCAAAAGAGGAATCAGTTTTTCAAAAACAGCATATCCGTAGTCTGAAACATCCATTTGCATGGTGTCTATCACGAAACAGGTTTCAAATTTCTTTTTATCCTGATTTGGAATCAGGGCGCCTTTGAGCGCATCATAAGAGATCCCTTTTGCAGCGAGCTGCCTTTGCAATAATTCAAATCCGTTTTGAAGCGCTTGATAGATGTCCTCAGCGTTCAGTGCAAAATAGGATTTCATAGCGGGATATAAAAGGAAGTCCCTTGCATTGAGCGTATAAATCATCTTCTGTCCCCCTTCATCAATTACAGTATACCAGCTGCCGGAAAGCGCTTCAAGATGGTTTTGCCGACGTTGGGATCTGTAAAGCACGGGAGCATAATGAAAGTGCTCCCGTGCTTTCAAGCCAGGTTTCCAGCCTGTGAGACAACTCATTCAAACTGGCTGTAGTACAGCGCCGCATACGCACCTTTTTTGGCCAGCAGGGTTTTGTGGTCACCCTGTTCGATGATGTTTCCGTGTTCCATAAAGAGAATCTTATCCGCGTCCCGGATGGTGGACAGCCGGTGGGCAATCACGAAGCTGGTGCGGCCGTCCATCAGTTTTTTCATGGCCTTGCCGATTTCAGCTTCCGTGCGGGTGTCCACGCTGGAGGTGGCTTCATCCAAGATCAGGATCGGCGGGTTGCAGAGAAAGACGCGGGCGATGGTCAGCAGCTGCCGCTGCCCGGCGGACAGGTTGCCTGCTTCGTTGCTTAAAATCGTGTCGTATCCCTGGGGCATGGTGCGGATGAAGTAATCTGCCTTGGCGGCTTTGGCAGCGGCGATAATTTCTTCGCGGGTGGCTTCCGGTTTGCCACAGGCGATGTTTTCAGCCACTGTGCCGCCGAAGAGCCAGGTGTCCTGCAGCACCATGCCGAAATTTCGGCGCAGTTCGCTGCGGCTCATCTCAGCTGAGGCAACGCCGTCTACCGTGATTTTTCCGCCGTTTACCTCGTAGAAACGCATCAGGAGGTTAATCAGTGTGGTTTTGCCTGCGCCGGTGCTGCCGACCACGGCGATTTTCTGACCCGGCTGAGCAGAAAAGCTGATATCCCGCATCAGAAGGTGATCCGGGTCATAGCCGAAGCTGACATGCTCAAAGGCGATGCGGCCTGCGGCGTGTTCCAGAACGGCTGGCGATGGATTGTCCGGCACTTCTTCCTCCTCGTCCAGCAGGGCAAAGGTGCGCTCTGCAGAGGCCAGGGCGGATTGCAGGGAGTTGATCATATAAGAAGCCTCGGTCAGCGGCTCTGCGGTTTGGTTGATATACTGGAAAAATGCCTGCACTACGCCGACGGTCATGGAGCCGCTGAGCATGGCGCGTCCTGCCAGCACAGCAATGACCACATAGGCCAGGCGGGTGATCAGACGGATCAGCGGATTGACGCAGAAGGTCAAAAAGTCCGTGCGCTGGTTGGCGGCGCGGTTTTCTTCTGCGCAGGCGGCAACTTGGGCCAGGCTTTGGGCTTCATGGTTATAGGCTTTGATCACATTGCGCCCGTTGTAGAATTCTTCCGCGATACCGGTCAAGGTACCGATAGTTTCCTGGCGTTTGGAGGCGCTTTCCAGATTCTTCTGCGCGACGATTTTGGTGATTACCATGGTAATTACCATGAATACAAGGAAAATGCAGGTAAAGGGTATGCTGTAGTAGAACATCACGATCAGCGAGCCGATCACAGTGCCGATGGCCACAATCAGTTTCAGCAGGCCGGTCTGCAGAGTTTCTGAGACTTTGTCCAGGTCGCTGGTCACATGGCTGAGAATTTCACCAGCAGCAAAACAGTCCCGACAAATCAAAGCCAGTGCGGTTTTAAAAAGCGGATGATTAATTTCATATGGGTGATACACGTTCCTTTGAAAAAATGTATAAATATATAAAAAAACGCCCGGTTATTGAAAACAATAACCGAGCGCACTCGACATCTTCTCCGGCCGTTGCAATTGCGATTGCAAGCCCTCAGATGAGCAGATTCCTTTTACACCAGCGCAGCAATTGAAGTGCGTTCCCCAAAACGCTGTTTCGAGAAATGCCATTCCTGCGCAAAACGAACAGTGCCCATTTTAGCAGATTGATTTTATATGTCAACCCCCTTTTTCAAAGCTTTACAAAAAAATAAGGTGGAGAGAAAATAATCATTTCAGCTGCGGGACATCGGAAAAAGCGCCATTGAGCTCTGGGATCTTTTGCAGTATAATCAAAGCATAAAGAATTTGGAAAACCATCTGCTGAAACGGAGGGGAATCGCCATGGAGGAAAGAGAAGCGCTGTTTGCGGAGGCATTTCCGTTTTGGAAAGATTTGGCGCCGCAGCAGCAGTCGGCAATTTTGGAAAGCAGCGTCGAGATTTTTTATCCCAAAGGAACGGTGCTCCACCGGGCAGAGCAGGGCTGCAAGGGGATCTTGCTGCTGTGCTCCGGCCAGCTGCGCACCTATATCGTTTCGGAAGAGGGGCGGGAAGTGACGCTGTACCGCGTGCATGGGGGAGAAGCCTGTGTCATGGCGGCATCCTGCCTGATGGACGCCATTGTATTCGATGTGCTGATTGAGGCCATTGAGGATACCCGGGCAATCACAGTGCCCGCTGCGGTCTTTTCCCGCGTGATACAGGATCGGCCGGAGGCGGAACTGTTCCTTTATAAAACGGCCAGCGAGCGCTTTTCCGATATTATGTGGACCATGCAGCAGATTTTATTTATGGGGGCAGACCGGCGTGTGGCGATTTTTTTGTGGGATGAATATACGCGCGGCGGCGCGGTTATCGCCCTTACCCACGACGAGATTGCCCGGTATATCGGCAGCGCCAGGGAAGTGGTGACAAAGGTTCTGAAATATTTTGCCCAGGAGGGGATTGTCTCCCTGAGCCGCGGCCGTGTGACCGTGCTGGACAAGGAGAAACTGCGCGCGCTGACTTAATGTGAGCGGCTTACATACGGCGGCCCTGCGCTCTGGTACACTGTTTCCAGAGCGCGGGGCTTTTGCCTTTCCCGCGCGGAAAAGGAGGGATTGGATTGCCCATGAGAATTGCCGCAGTGAATCGCAGACGCTGCGTTTCCTGCGGGACCTGTGAGAAAGAGTGTCCAAAAGGAGCGGTTTGGGTATACCGCGGCTGCTATGCCGTGGTGGATGGGCAGCGCTGCATCGGCTGCGGCCGGTGTGCAAAGCAGTGCCCTGCGGAGTGTATTCAGATGGAGGCGAGGGAAGCGCATGAGAAAAAAGCGGTGGTATGATTATTTGTGGATCTGGTCCATTCTTTATTTTACGCTGGGCTTTTTCAATATTCTTTTTGCCTGGCTGGGCCTGATTGATTTCTTCCTGCCGCTGCTCTTTGCTCTGTTTGGCGGCAATAAATTTTTTTGCAACCGCCTGTGCGGCCGCGGGCAGCTGTTTGCGCAGCTGGGCGGGAAGTGGAAGTGCTCCCGGGGAAAAAGCGCGCCGAAATGGCTGCTGTCGCCCGTTTTTCGCTATGGATTCTTAGCATTTTTTATGATGATGTTCTGCAATATGCTTTTTCAAACGTATCTGGTGGGCGCCGGCGCGGCGTCCCTGCGGGAAGCGGTGCAGCTGTTTTGGAGCTTCCGCGTGCCGTGGGACTGGGCGTATTCCGCCGGGACAGTGCCGCCCTGGGCGGCGCAGTTCAGCTTTGGCCTGTATGGCCTGATGCTGACTTCGCTGCTTCTTGGCCTGGTGCTGATGGTGCTTTACAGGCCGCGCACCTGGTGCGCCGTCTGTCCCATGGGCGCTATGACGCAAAGCGTCTGCAAGCTGCGCTGCCGCGGCGGGGAGTGCAAAGCACAGGGGAAAACCCTGGGACAGGACACCGCTGTGTGTGATTAAACAGGAAGCGCCCGGGATGCCATGGCATCCCGGGCGCTTTTGGGCTGGTTGGATATTCAGCAGAAAACCGGCTTAGTCTGCTTCTGTTTTTTCTATGGGAATGGTTTTGATCAGTCGGGCGGGGACGCCGCCCACCACGCTGCCCGGCGCAACGTCCCGGGTGACGACAGCGCCTGCCGCAACCACCGCGCCGTCGCCGATGGTGACGCCAGGACAGACTGTGGCGTTGGCGCCGATCCAGACGTTTTTCTCAATGACAATGGGCGCCGGGATCATGTCTGCCCGGTGGGACGGGTCCATCTCATGGTTCAGCGTGGCCAACACCACATTGTGGCCCAGCAGGCAGCCGTCGCCAATGGTGATGCCGCCCTGGTCCTGCAGGCGGCAGCCGGAATTGAAAAAGACGTGTTTGCCCACAGTGATGTTCCGGCCGCAGTCGGTGTAAAAGGGCGGAAACATGGAAAAGCTTTCGTCCACGGGTTTTCCGATGAGTTCGGAAAAAATCTGCCGAATTTCTTCCGGCGTGTGATAACCGCTGTTGAGTTCGGCAGTCAAGCGCAATGCGACATGGGCCTGCCGGGTCATGCACTGGTGCAGTGCGGAACCGCCGGTGATTTTTTCCCCGCGATTTAAGTGTTCCAGCATTTCAGAAACTTCCATGGTATGCATTCCCTCCATCTTCATGTTTCACATGCTTTCTCTGAGAATTTCTGCAATTTCTGCGCGGTCAAGGGTTTTGTAGCCGCCGGTGAGAATGAAGGAGCCTTCTGCAATGCCGTCGATCATATCCTCTGTGACGCCCAGCTCCTTCAGATGCAGAACAAGGCCCAGTTCCTTCATCCAGTCCTCCATGGCCTGCAATCCCGCTTCGGCCAGTTCTTCCACTGTTTTATCCGCCGCTTCAATCTCCCAGACATTGCGGGCAAAGCGCGCAAATTTGGCAAGACCCGCGGGGCAGATGTGGCGGTAATAAGCCATGGAGACGGCAGAGAGGGTCATGCCGTGCGTGGCGTTGGTGTAAGCGCCCACAGACTGGCCGATCATGTGCACCATCCAGTCGGTGCTTTTGCCTTTGGCCACCAGGGTGTTCAGCGCCCAGGTGGCAATCCACATAATGTTGCTGCGGGCTTCATAATCCTCCGGATTTTCGGCGGCGATGCGGCTGCTGTGAATCAGGGATTTCATCAGTCCTTCCATGATGTAATCCGAGGTGTTGTCATCCGTTCCGGAAAAATACTGCTCCATCAGGTGGCTCATAATATCATAGCAGCCGGCCACCATTTGGTATTTTGGCAGGGTATAGGTCAGCTTTGGATTGAGGATGGCGAATTTCGGAAACACATTGTCCCGGAATACATGGCCGATTTTCAGTTTCTGTTCGTGGTTTGTGATGACAGCGCCGCCGTTCATCTCCGAGCCGGTGCCTGCCATGGTGAGCACGCAGCCCACGGGCAGGATGCGGTTGTCCACATCCTCCATGCGCAGATAGTATTTGTCCCAGGGGTCCTCCTCACACCAGGCGGAGACGGAAAGGGCTTTGGCATAATCACACACGGAGCCGCCGCCCACGGCGAGAATCAAATCCACATCGTGGGCGCGGGCAAGCTCACAGCCTTCATAGAGCTTTTCCACGGTAGGATTGGGCATGATGCCGGGAAGTTCAATGACCTCCTTTTCGTGGGCCTGAAGAATTTCGAGAATCTGGTCGTACAGGCCGGATTTTTTGATGGAACCGGAACCATAGGCCAGCAGCACCTTGCTGCCGTATTGATCCAGCTCGCCGCCCAGGCGCTCCAGGGCCTTTTCGCCGAAATACAGACGGGTGGGATTGCAATAACTGAAATTACCTAACATGGTAGGCGTCCTCCTTTGTCGTTCTATCAAGCGCGGCGCGCCGGATAGAATGCGATATTTGTTCTTTATTATACCGGTCTGCGCAGACCTTGGCAAATACCTGTTTTCAATTGAAAAGTATGCGCAAAAGGTATGAAAAAGCGTGCATATGCGGTTCTCTTTGCGATGGGGCTGTTCTGCAGCAAAAAAGCGGGGCGGCTTTTGAGCCGCCCCGCTTTCAGAGTGAACCGGAAAAGGGAGAAAAGCTGCACGGTATCCCGGAAATTATAGGTGTTCCTGCCCACCTTTATCCAGCGGCGCCGGCTTGGATGGTTCCGGCAGATCTGTCATGCTGTGCAGGCTGACGCCCAGGGTAGACAGGTTGTGCAGCAGGGCAGAGGTGGCCGGCGGCAATATCCCGGCGGAGCCCAGCGCGATCAGCGCCCCATTGAATGCGATGACAAAGCGGTAATTGGCGTCAATCCGCGCCATGAGGGCGCAGGCGATGGCGCGCAGGTGCACCAGTTCGAAAAGGCTGCGGGCCGCGATGGTAATGTCTGCAATTTCGCAGGCAATGGCAGCCCCGTCGCTGATGGCGATGCCTGCATCTGCTGCGGAAAGGGCGGGGGAGTCGTTGATGCCGTCGCCCAGCATGATCACTGTATGCCCGGCGGTGCGCTCGCCTTCCACATAGCGGGCCTTGTCCTCGGGCAGCACTTCGGAGCGGTATTCATCCACACCCACCTGTGCGGCGATAGCGGCAGCGGTGCGCTCGCTGTCCCCTGTGAGCATAACGAGTTTTTTCACCCCAAGGCTGCGCAGGGCGATCACCACAGCTTTTGCCTCTTTGCGCAGAGGGTCAGCGATGCAGATAACCGCGGCCAGTACGCCGCCGATGGCCAGATACAGATGGCTGTATTGCGGACTCAGCGCATCAAAGGTCGCGCGGTTTTCCGGCGGAATGGTGCAGCCCTCGTCTTCAAATACGAAATGGGCGCTGCCGATAATCACTTTTTCGCCATGCACAGTGCTGGCGATGCCGTGGGCAACCAGATATTCTACCTGAGAATGCATTTCCTCATGGGCAAGGCCGCGGTCCCGGGCGGCCTGCACCACGGCATTGGCCATAGAGTGGGGGAAATGTTCTTCCAGGCAGGCGGCCAGGCGCAGCATTTCTGCTTCGTCCCGGCCGCCGAAGGGGATCACCTCAACGACTACAGGGCTGGCATAAGTCAATGTGCCGGTTTTGTCAAAGACGATGGTGTCCGCTTTGGCAACCGCTTCCAGATATTTGCCGCCCTTGACCGTCACGTGACAGCGGCTGACTTGCCGCATGGCGGACAACACGGCCAGGGGCATGGAGAGCTTCAGCGCGCAGGAGAAGTCCACCATCAGTACGGACAGCGCCCGGTCGGCGCTGCGCGTCAGCAGATATACCAGCAGACTGCCCAGCAGGGTATAGGGGACCAGTTTGTCCGCAAGGCTGGCCGCTTTGTTTTCCGCGGCGGATTTGAGCCGCTCGGATTGTTCGATCATCGTCACGATATGGTCGTAGCGGCTGCTGCCGGATTGCCGGGTGACGCGGATGACGCATTCGCCTTCTTCCATCACAGTTCCGGCATAGACAGAGGCGCCGGGCCGCTTTGGTACCGGGATGGATTCGCCGGTCAGAGAAGCCTGGTTGACCATGACCTCGCCCGTTTCGATGGTGCCGTCCAGAGGGATCAGGCCGCCCATACGCACGCAAATGCGGTCGCCGGCGCTGATTTGGGAAAGCGGTGTGAGCACTTCACCCTGTTCAGTTTTCAGCCAGACCTGGTCGATATTCAGCGACATGCAGCGGGCCAGGTCGTCCACCGATTTTTTGTGGGTCCATTCTTCCAGCAACTCGCCCAGGCGCAGCAGAAACATAACAGAATCCGCTGTGGAAAAGTCGGCGCGCAGCAGGGAAATGGCAATGGACAGGCCGTCGAGCAATTCAATGTGGAATTGGCCGCGGAGCAGGCAGCGCAGGGCCCGCAGCACATAGGGAGCGGCTGTTTTGACGGTCCACAGGATGCGCAGCGGCGCAGGGAAAAATAAGGTGCGTATGATCTTAAAGCAGACCAGGCTGACCAGTTTTTCCTGGTAGGTGCGGTTCAGGGCACGGCTGCTGTGAACAGGGGCAAGGGCCTGCACTTCGCCGGCGGTGTATGTAAAGCTGCTCAGGCGCTGCAGCAGAGCGGTGCGGCTGCCCTCATAAAAAATAACGGCGCAGCAGGTGCGCTCATGAACGGCGGCCTGCTGTACACCTGTCACGGTTTGCAGCCAGGCTTCCAGCAAATCTGCCTGTTCCAGCGTCATGCGCGGCTGACAGAGCCGAACACGGATACGGCTGCTGCTTTCATGCAGAATCTGATATTTCATACAATTCCTCCATACAGGAAAAGAGAGCCGCAGCGGCGACCCCCTTTATAGGATGCAATATTGTTGTGCGGCCGACGATCCTTTAAGTTTCGGAGGCTGCTGCAGATGTATCCTCCACAGTTTCCTCTGCCTGTGCGGAGCGCTTTTCGTTGATGTCTTTTGCTTCAGCCAGAATATCACCGGCGTTTTCCTGCACTGTGGTTACCGTGTCCATCACGGATTCCTTCATCCGCAGCACAGCAGCGGTGGTATGGGAATAAACCTTTTTTGCGTCCTTGCTGGACAGCAGTTTGATGCCGGCGGAACCGAACAAAACACCGCCGGCAAACAAAGCCAGATTTTTGTAGCAATTCATGGATGATGCCTCCTCTTTATTTATGCCGGTATCCGCTGATCAGTGCCATAATCATGCATATCACTGCGCACCAGGCCCAAAAACGATGCTGTTTCATAAAACCGCACCTCCTTTTTGTGTAAGTATACCATAGCATATTTCCGGGAAAGAAACTGTTTGAATCGGACGGAAACTGTTGAAATCAGACATTTATTGTATTGCTATTGTGCCGCGGCTTTCCGGTATTGAGAAGGGGAGCACTGGTAAACCCTGCGAAAGCTGGCGCTGAACTGGCTGGCACTGTCATATCCCACTGCTGCTGCAATTTGGGAGACGGACAGCGTGCTGGAGGCAAGCAGCTTTGCGGCCCGGAGCATCCGTGCCTGAAGCAGATAAGCATGGATGGGTTTCCCATATTGACTGCGAAAGCAGCTTTTCAGCATTGTCGAAGAGATATGGAATTTTTGGGATAAATAGGCAATGGTCAGATTTTCATTCAAATGAGAGAGCATGTAGTCGTGCACCTGGCGCACGGTCTCCGTCTGGTGATGATCGTAATAACGGCTTGATGCCTGCGCCGGGAGCAGCGGACTGCCGCAGCAGAGCAGATATAAGAGTTCTGCGGCTTTAAGGACACAATAACGGCTCAGCTCCTGGGGCGGCACTTGGGCCATGCCGGAGAAAGCTGCGGTGACCCAGGGAGTTTCCCGGACCACAGCACAGCCGCAGCAATGCTGTATCAGTGTTTGCAGCTGATGCGGCGATGGCTGCGGGGTGCCGAGCAGGGTGTAAAATCTGGACAGCCGTTCCTGGATGCCATCCCCGGCAGCTGTGACCAGAATTCCCTGGAACGGGGGAAAAAGCCATTGAAGAGTGCAGGGGAAAGATACATCTGTCAAAAGCAGTACTTGCTGGGGACGCAGGGAGATTCTGCGGCCCGGGGACCAATCCAAATTCAAACCGCCTGCTGTGCAGAAAAGCAGTTCCAATGGTTGTCCCGTGTGCGCCGGGAAAGAAAGGGGACATGTGGCCCGGCAGCGAAAAGCACACACCTGAATCCCAGGCACGGGTGCAGACCACTGCGGCTGACCAGACAGCATGTCGGTATGGGCGGGGTGCTTCAGCCACTGTGTAAACATAGCTGCGCTCCTTTCACTGCAATGCGGCAGCTGCGCCGATTGCAAAACGGTTTGTGTATGCAAACTTGGTTAGAAAAAACTAACTACAAGGACGAAAAAAGCGCTCCGCACAGCGAAGCATACAAGCCACTTGTAGTTTTTTTGACAATATAACAGATTTTTGGCATTGCGTCAAGTGTGAAAAAACGATCCCCTGAGCATGTACCGCCCGGCTAGCAGCGGTGTCTCAGGGGATCATCTATTTGACAGAACGCATTATAACAGATTTACAATGTGTCTGCAAGTCCATTTTGTGGAACGGTTCAGGTGCCGGTGCGTTCCAGAGAAACGTCCAGCGTTCCGCCGACAGCGGAAGCATAAGCAGCGCGCAGATCAGTGTGCAGCGTGGTGCTCAGACTGCTGTCTGCCATGGCCAGCATCACAGTATCGCCGTAAGCACCCACGGCCAGGCAATCAGCAGTGACGCAAATCCATTTTGACTGGTTGATGCCATCAAACATACTCTGAGCGACGGCGGGGGCGTCTGCGGCGCTGTTAGTGCGCACAACCACCAGGGAATATGCCTGGGAGCCGATCATTGTTTCAGAAAAATAGGCTTCCTTCACTTTGGATGCGTCGCTCAGACCAAGATAATAGGTTACTGCGTCTGCATCGCTTAAATCTACAGCGGTGGGTTCGCTCAGCATCAGATCTACAGGCTGCTTTGCGTAGATAGCTGAGATCAGCTCAGGCAAGGTGCCGGCATAATTCTTATTCTCTGCGGGTTTGTCTGTGGAGGTGCTGCTGTTATTGCCGCTGTTGCTGCTGTTGTTATTATTATTGCTGCTGCTTGAATTGCCGCCGCTGTTTCCGGGGCGGCTGGTGTTGGTGCTGCCGCCCTGGGAAGGCTTGCTGGAATTGGAATTGTTTTGTGTAGTTGCGCTGCTGTCGGTATTGCTGTCGGTTTCTTCATTTTCAGCCGGTGTGTCTGTATTTTCCGGTGTATCCGTATTGTCCTCCAAACCGTCGGTGGGCTGCAGCACGTCTTCATAGCTGCTTCCCTCCCCGGAAGAGGAGGGGGATCCGGACGGGTTGTTGCCGCAGGCGGTCATCAAAAACATCATAGACAGAGCCAGGGATACGGCGAGTAATTTTTTCATAATCTCTTTATCCTCCGATCATTTTCATTGCTGATTGCGTGAATGCAAAAGGATGCTTTGCATCCGTCCATATAAAATACGCACAAGCGGCGCAATCGGTCACATAACGGTTAAAATTTTTTGAAAAAACGGCAGAACTGGGGTGTTATTGCGCATCGTATAGCTTTCCTGTGGGTTCATAGCCCTGCGGCCGGTAGGTGATTGAGGAGATGCGCGGCCCGGAAACACCGTATTTGGGGTGATAACCGAATAAATTGATGTAGCGCTCCAAATCGTCTTCTTCTGCGGCCATGGCATCAAGCAGCTCCAGGGTGGCTTTTGCATCGTCGATGGCGCGGTGGGTGTTTTGGCCGTGCAGCGCATAGGCCTGAATGGCATTTTCCAGCTTGTGGGGATAGGGGCGCCGATCTTTATAGATTGTCATGGCATCCAGCATTTTCACACCCTTTAAACAATCAGCATGGCCGCAGCGGGCCAGAAAATAATATAAAAAACACAGGTCAAACTGCGCGTTGTATGCCACCAGAAGTGTATTTGGATGGGATAGCAATGCGGTGAAACGGCTGCAGGCTTCTTCTTTGGAAACACCTTCGGCCTGCAGCTGTGCATCGCTGATACCGGTCAGCTGAGTGATAAACGGCGGCAGTGTCCGGTCTTTGGAAAGGCGGATCAGCAAATCCAGCTCCTGTGCAGACGAGGATGGCTGTGCCGGGGATGCGGTGTGCAGTGCAGCGAGCTCGATAATCTCATCTGTTTTGTGGTGAATGCCGGTGGTTTCCGTGTCCAGAACAACGATATGCTCAAAGGATTGGTAAAGCGTGCTGCTCATAAAGCATCGTCTCCTTTTTCGTAGGCTTGGATGGCGGCGAGAAATGCCGTGCCGTACTGTGCGGCTTTTTTCTCGCCCACGCCGCTGACTTCCAAGAATTCTTCGATGGTGTGGGGGTGCCTTGCCGCCATATCCGAAAGCGCCGCATTGGAAAAAACAAGGTAAGCCGGGATATGTGCCTCTTGAGCCAGCCGGGAACGCAGCGCTTTCAGGGCGTTCAGAAGAGCGGCGTCTACCTGGTCGGGCGCGGTGCTTTTGGGGCGCTGTTTTGTTTCCTGCGGTGCAATCTGATAGCGCTGGGAAAGGGATACCTGTTCCCCGTGAAAAAGCACTGCGGCGGCACGGGGGGTAGGTTCCAGTGTCTGATGCTCCGGTCGGATGTGCAGATATCCCTGGGCAATCAGTTCCTCGATGCAGGTGCGGATCTGGGCACTGGTGTGCTCCCGCATCAGTCCATAGGTGGAGAGACGGTCCAGCCCAAGGGATAAAAGACGCTGCTCCAGGCTGCCGTGCAGCACCTGAACAATCAGAGTGACGCCGACAGAATAACCCAGGTGATCCCGTACCCGTTTGACGCAGGACAAAATCATCTGCGCCTGTGTGGTGATGTCCCGGGTGGCAAAGGTGCTGTTGCAGTTGCCGCAGTTGCCGCAGGTTTCCCCGTGAGCCTGACCGAAATAATCGAGAATCACACCGCGAAAGCACCGGCGGCTTTTGCAGTAATCCACCATGGCATTTAAGCGCAGCAAATCCTGACGGCGGACCTGTTCCAGCGTTTGGCTGTCCAGTGCGTCGTTTTCGCTGCTGTGCTCAATCAGTGCCTTGGCCGTAACAATGTCCGACGGCCCGTAAAGCAGGATACAGTCGGCGGCTTCTCCGTCGCGCCCGGCCCGTCCGGCCTCCTGATAGTAGGCCTCCATGCTTTTTGGCATGTTATAGTGAATGACAAACGAGACGTTGGATTTGTCAATCCCCATGCCGAAAGCGTTTGTGGCCACCATGACCGTTTTGCGGTCATATTGGAAATCTTCCTGATTCTGCCGGCGCTCGCTGTCCGTCAGCCCGGCGTGGTAGCGGGTGGCGGAAAACCCGTGGGCATTCAGGTCGGCGCACACCCGGTCCACCGCCGTGCGGGTGGCGCAGTATACAATGCCGCTTTTCCCGCGGCGCTGCGCCAGGATGCGCCGCAGCGCTGCAAGACGGTTGGAAGGCTGCTGCACATCAAAATACAGGTTTGGCCGGTCAAAGCCCGTGGTTAACAGAAAGGGATTTTGCAGGGAAAGGGCTTTGAGAATGTCCTGCCGCACAGCGTCTGTAGCCGTGGCGGTGAACGCTGCCAAAATGGGCCTGCGGGGAAGCTGGGACAGAAACTGTGCAATTTTCAGGTAACTGGGCCGAAAATCCTGCCCCCATTGAGAAATGCAGTGGGCTTCATCCACCGCCAGCAGTGCCAGGTTCAGCGATTGAAACAGAGCGGAAAACCCTTCGCCGGTCAGCCGTTCCGGCGCCACATAAACAAGTTTGTAATCGCCGCGGCGCAGATTGCGGTATACTGTGTGCAGCTGCTCCGGGGACAGAGAACTGTTGATATAAGCGGCGGGGACGCCTGCTTCCGCCAAAGCGGTCACCTGATCCTTCATCAGGGAAATCAATGGGGAGACAACCAGCGTGACGCCCGGCAGCAGCAGTGCCGGGGTTTGATAACACAGGGATTTTCCGCCGCCTGTCGGCATCACTGCCAATGCATCCCGACCGCTGAGTATGGCGTCAATGATGGATTCCTGGCCGGGGCGAAAGGTATCGTGCCCGAAATATTGCTTGAGAATGGTGTTTTTATCCATGCCGCGCCCCCGCCTTGTCGAAAAAGATTCTTTTTTATCATACCCTGTTTTGCAGAAAATGGCAAGCGCACAGGCGAAGAGATTACTTTGCTGTATCGGGGCAAAAAGAAATACCCCGACGGATTTCCGTCGGGGCATTGCATCAAAGATAAAATTGATGGTTTCCAATCGTTTTGTAATAAGTGCGGTTGTTTACAATCCAGGTGCCTTTTGAAAGCGCGGGATTGAAGAAAAACAGGCTGCTGCCTGCTACGTTCACGCCCTGCAGGGCCAGCTTTGCCGCCTGAATGCTGCCGGTATCCGGTGTGTTGTAAATGGTGCCGTCGCTGACCGGCTGGAACTGCACGGCATGTTCGCTGTCAAAAATTACTTTGTAGATGGTGTCCGGGTAATCCGGCGAAGCTACGCGGTTGAGCACCACATTTCCAACGGCGATCTGGCCGGTCAGGGATTCGCCGCGGGCTTCTGCATAGATGATGCGGGAAAGCCAGTAGAGTTCGTCTGCGGTCCAGCTGCTGCCGCCGGCACTGGTCACGGAAACCAGTTTTTTTGCGCCATCCCAGGATACCTGGTACCCCATCAGGGTGCACAATGTACGCAGCGGCAGATAGATGCGCCCGCTGCGCACTGTCACCGGAATTTCCACGGTGTAGCCGTCTACTGTCAGGCTTTTTGTGGCCAGACCCACATGCAGCGTGCGCCCGTCTGTGCTGTTGGCAAAAGCGCTGTTGCTGGAAGCGTGCCATGTCACATCCCAGCCCAGGAAATTCAGAAAATGGCGCATGGGTATGTAGGTTGTGCTGTTTTGTACCACCACGCTGCCGTTATAATGCTGTCCGTTGACCTGTACCTTGGTTTGCGCGGCAAAGGCCGATGGTACGAGTGTGCACAGAAGCAGCAGCGCGCACAGAAAAGCGCCGAAGCGCCGCCCTGTTTTTTGTCGTGTCATCTGAGACCTCCTCTTTGTTGTTAGTTTCAGTATACTTGCAGTATACTGAAAGGAAAGGACGAAAGGCAAGACACAATATCTGGAAGGATTTTATAGAACCTTAAAATACAGCGCATGGAAAGTGTGGTACAATACCAGAAAAAAGAGAGGAGGGGAAGCACCTTTTGAACTGGAGAGAACAGGCGCGCCATTTTGTAACACAGATGACGCTGGAGGAAAAAGCACATTTATGTGTGGGCGCAGATTTCTGGCATGTGGGCGGCGTACCCAGGCTGCAGTTGGAAGGCATCCTGGTGGCGGACGGCCCCCACGGCCTGCGCAAGCAGGTGGCCAATTATGATAACGCCCGCTACAGTGACAGCGTGCCTGCCGTCTGCTTCCCAACGGCCAGCGCGGTGGCCTGCACCTTTGACCCGGACCTGGCGTTTGCCATGGGCAGGGCTATGGGAGAAGAATGCAGAAAGGAAGGCGTGTCCGTCCTGCTGGGACCCGGCGTCAATATGAAGCGCAGCCCCCTGGGCGGGCGCAATTTTGAATATTTCAGCGAAGACCCTTTGCTGGCGGGCAAATTGGCGGCGGCGATGATCCGCGGCGTCCAAAGCATGGGCGTCGGTGCATCGCTGAAGCACTTTGCGGCCAACAGTCAGGAGGCATCCCGCTTTGTGGTGGATTCGGTGCTGGATGAGCGGGCACTGCGGGAACTCTATCTGCGCGCCTTTGAAATTGCCGTGCGGGAGGGGAAGCCCTGGACTGTGATGGCGGCCTATAATCGGCTCAATGGAACCTATTGCTGTGAGCACCGGCCGCTGCTGGAACTTCTGCGCGGGGAGTGGGCATTTGACGGCTTGGTGGTGTCGGACTGGGGTGCGGTTCACTGCCCGGAGCGCTGCATCGAGGCGGGGATGGACCTGGAAATGCCCGGTGTGCGCAACGGACATTGGGAGGCGCTCTGCCAGGCGGTGCAGGAGGGCACCCTGCCTCAGAAGGCTTTGGACCGGGCGGCGGAGAATGTGACGGCTCTGCTGCTGCGGGCCAAAGAGGGCAGGCAGATTCAGGTTGACTGTGATCTGGAAGCACATCATGCCCTGGCCTTGAAGATTGCCTGCAGCGCGGCGGTGCTGCTGAAAAATGACGGACTGCTGCCGGGCAGCTGCAGCCAAAGCGCCGCGGTGATTGGCGCCCTGGCCAAAGAAGGACGCTATCAGGGCAGCGGCAGCAGCCGCATTCATCCATATCGGCTGACCTGTGCCTGGGATGCGCTGCACAACGCTGTGCCCCAGGCCGTTTATGCGCCCGGGTATGATTTGAAGGATGCGCTGCCCCGGCAGGATTTGATCGATGCGGCGGTGGAAGCAGCCCGGGGAAAAGAAATGGTCTATTTGTTTGCCGGATTGCCGGATGCCTGGGAGAGTGAAGGATTTGACCGGAAGGAACTGGCCCTGCCGCCGGGACAAACGGCCTTGATTGAAGCGGTTTGCCGGGCCAATCCCAACACAGCAGTGCTGCTTCAGGCGGGCGGCGCGGTGGAGCTTCCCTGGGCGGATTTGCCCCGGGCAATTCTCATGCTTTATCTTGGCGGAGAAGCCGGCGGAGAAGCTGCGGCAAAACTGCTGTTGGGAGAGGTATCGCCCAGCGGGAAGCTGGCGGAAACCTTTCCCTTGACCCTGGAAGATACGCCGACAGCGGGACATTACCCCGCAGGACGTGTTGCCCAGCACCGGGAGGGAATCTACATCGGCTATCGTTTTTATGATGCGGCCCGGCGGGATGTGCGTTTTCCCTTTGGCCACGGGCTGAGTTATACGACATTTCATTACGATGGGCTGCAGATTGAAGCAAAGGACGAGGATTGCTGGCTTGTGCGCTGCCGTATCCAAAACAGCGGCGCTGCGGCCGGCGCGGAAGCGGTGCAGCTGTATGCTGCTGCGCTGCATCCGGTGATGTTCCGGCCGCTCCAGGAGCTGATTGCATTTGAAAAAGTGTATCTGGAGCCGGGAGAAACAAAGGAAGTGTGCTTTGCGGTGCATAAACGGGACTTTGATTACTACAGCCCCGGACGACACCGGTTTGTGGTGGAAGAGGGAAACTATGAATTGCGCGTCGCCGCTTCCAGCCGGGATATCCGCCTGCGCGGCACCCTTTTTGTGCCGGGGGAATCTCCGGAAGAAGATCTGCGGGCCGCGGTGCCCCACTATTATCGGGTGGACGGCACATTTTCGAAGGAAGAATTCGAGGTCCTTTTGGGGCGCAGGGTGCCCCGGTATACGCCGCCGAAACGCGGTGCATATACACTGAACACCACCTTGTCCGAGCTGCAGGGCTGCCGCTGGGGCCGCGCTGTTTTCTGGGTGATGCGCCATTATTTGCATTGGCGCTGCCGCGCAGATGTGCGGGCGGAGGAGACAAACCTTGCCATTGCAGCGGAAAGCCCGCTGCGCCAGGCCGTTGTGGGCGGGGCGCCTGTGCGGGCAGTCCGGGCCTTTGTGGCGCTGTGCAACGGTGCGTATCGCCGGGCGCTGGCGGAACTGCTGGGGGGAAAACGATGAAACAGAAACTGCGCAGTCCGCTGCCGGCGCTGGAAGTGACCAGTCCTGCGTTTGTCCAGGGCGCTCCCATGCCAGCGTTATATACCGGCTACGGAGCAGATATTTCGCCGCCGCTCCACCTGATGAACCTCACCGAAAGCGCTGTTTCTTTGGCGATTGTGCTGGAAGATCTGGACATTCCCTTTGTGCCGCGCTATACGCACTGGCTGATCTGGAACCTGCCGCCTTTGCGGGAAGTGCCGGCGCATATTCCGCCGGGTGCGGTGCTTGCGCAGATGGATGGGGCGGTGCAGGGCCTCGGCTATGGAAAACATTGCTATCGCGGGCCGAAGCCCCCTGCCTTTGTGCGCCGGGCACATCGGTATGTGTTTTCCGTTTATGCCCTGGATTGCCATCTGACGATTGGAGCGGACAGCCGAAAGGCTGCACTGCTGCGCGCCATGGAGGGTCATGTGCTGCAGCGCGGCGCTCTGATGGGACGCTACCGGCGCTGAACAGAGAAAGCCCAGCAGGCTGACAGCCTGCTGGGCTTTGTATCATTTTTTTCGGAAACAGAAAGACAGGGCGAAGAAAAGGGCCAGGTAGAGCGTAATGGTGGCGCCGGCGCTGGCGCCGATCTCAAAGGATGTGATGATTCCGGCAATGCCGGCGGCCAATGCGCCGAGCACGGAGATCAGATGATACTGCATCATGTTTTTGGCCATATTGCGTGCCGCAGCGCCGGGAAGCACCAGCATGGAATTGATGACCATCAGGCCGACCCAGGACATGGACAGGGTGACCACCAGGGCGATGGCTACGGAAAACAGCGCTTCATAAATCCAGACGCGGATGCCGCGGCTGTCGGCCAGGGCGGGATGCACGCCGGTGAGCAGCAGGCGGTTGAGAGAAACCAGCCAAAACAGCACAACGCCGAGGAGAATTACCGCCAGCAGACCAATCTCTGCGGGGGCGACGCTCAAAACGTCGCCGACCAGCAGCGCGTTGAATTTGGTGAAGCTCTGTCCGCCCAGTGTGGCGATAAAAATGCCCAATGCTACGGCGGTGGAAGAGAATACGCCGATGACGGTATCGCTGGACATATGTGCCTTGCGCTGCACCAAAGTGAACAGCAGGGCGAATATTACAGCGAATACCACGGCGCATGGGGTGGGAGCCAGGGCCCCGGCCAGGGTGCCTATGGCCATGCCGGTGAATGCGCTGTGGCCCAGCGCATCGGAGAAAAAGCTCATGCGGTTGGTGACTACCATGGTGGAAAGCAAACCAAACAGGGGCGTGATCACCAGAATAGCCAGAAAGGCGTTTTTCATGAACAGCAGCCCGTCTGCCTGGGCCCAGGTGAAGGGCAGAAGGCTGATCAGTGCATACCACAGTTCCATCAGGACACCCTCCATTCCTGGCCGAGGTGGAAGGCTTCCCGGAAAGCATCGGAATTGAGCACTTCACGGGGCGTGCCGGCGGCCTGAATCGTGTCATTGAGCAGCACGACCTTGTCCACATAGGGGTCCAGCATGGTAAAATCGTGGGTAGACATTAAAATGGACAGGTCGTAGCTGCGCCGGATTTCGTCCAGCATATCCAGCAGCAGCTTCATGCCGTCGATATCCACACCGGACATGGGTTCATCCAAAATCAGAATGTGGGGAACGGGTTCCAGCGCCAGAGCCAGCAGGACGCGCTGCAGCTCCCCGCCGGACAGAGCGCCCAGGCGGCGGTCGATGAGTTTTTCCGCATGAACGCGGGCAAGGCAGGCTTTTACCTGCTCGCGCAGCTTTTTCGGTGCAGGCAGAAAAACCGGCCAGCGGGAGATGCAGGAGACAAACAGGTCCTGCACGCTGATGGGGTCATTGCGGTCAAAGGCCGGGTTCTGGGGCACATAACCGAACGTCGGCTGCGCCTTGTCTCCGGTGGCCAGGAAAAACTCAAGTTTTCCCGTGTAGGGATACTGTCCCAGAATTGCTTTCAGCAAAGAGCTTTTTCCCGCGCCGTTGGGGCCGATCAAAGCAACGATTTCGCCACAGTGGATGTGCAGGTCCACATGCTCGAATACGGTGTCGTCGCCCATCTGCAGTCCCAGATCCGTGGCCCGCAGGCAGCAGGCTCCGTGGCAGCCGATATCGTGCAGGCCGGGGTGTTTGTCAATGCGCATCTTTTTGTAAATCGTTTCATTGTGCATCTGCTGAAAGCTCCTCTCCGGTCAGGCCGCTGTAAATCGTTTGCAGATTTTGCTCCATGGCATCCAGATAACTTGGGCCGTCGCTCATAATCATGCTCAGAGTACCGATTTCCACACCGGTCTCCCGCTGAATTGCCTTGGCCGTGGCGTCGGAACCATTTTCCTCCACAAAAATCACAGGGAGCCCATATTCCCGCACCATGCCGACAATTTCTGTGATGTCTTTGGCGCTGGCCTCGCTGCCCGCCTCTTCTTCGATGGACTTTAAAAGAGTCAGGTCAAAAGCGTCTGCGAGATAAGCGAAACCGTCGTGGAAAGTAATCAGATATTTTTGTTCTTCCGGCAGGGCATCAAAGCGTGCCTGCCAGTTTGATGCCATTTTGCTGATATTGGCGCTGGGCATCATCAAATGACTCATATAATCAGATTCTGTATAAGTGTCATCCACCGCGGCAAGGCCGCGGGCGATGTTTTCCATCATGACAATGGCGCGGTTGGGATCCATCCAGATGTGAGGATCGTAGTGATCGCTCTCATCTTCGCCGCCGCTGTGGTCGTGGTCCTCATGGCCCGCATAGGGCAGCAGCTCAATGCCCTCGGAGCAGTCAATAATCGGGACATCTACCGTGGCCAGAGCGTCTTCCATAAATGCTTCCAACCCGGCGCCGTTGATCAGGATCACGTCTGCGCGTTCCAATGTGCGCATATCGTCCACAGTCAGCGTATAGTCGTGCAGGCAGCTGATCTGCTGGTCAACGACCAGTTCAATCTCAATGCCGTCCATGCCGCCGGCCACATATGTGGCAAATTCATAAATTGGGTAAGTGGTGGCGGCGATGGTCAAAACGCCGTCCTCCTCGCTGCTGCCGGCTACCGGGGCGCCGCAGCTGCCCAGAGAGAGGAGCAGCAGCGCTGCCAAAAGAAATGCGGTGAGTTTTGTTTTCATGTGGGGGTCTCCTTGCTGTCCTTTGCTTCCCGGTGTCCTGTGATGCATTGTTCACAGGTGCCATAAAACATGGTTTTGCCGGGATTAATCATAATGTTGTGGGCTTTGGAAAGATGGCTGTACAGGTGAGAAAGTTCTGCACAGTCGATATTGACAACTTTGCCGCACTGCTCGCACTTGAGGGAAAAAAAGATGTCGTTGTCCTGAGGCAGATAGCGATAGCAGGTGGCGCCCATGCCGTCAATAAAAACTTTGGCAATGGCTTTTTCCTGTTCCAGTCGGTCCAGCGTGCGGTAGATTGTGGTCAGGCCGACCTTTTCGCCGCGCGCGCCGAGTTCTTCAGACAATTGCTGGATGGTGATGTAAGCGCCGGCCTGCCGGCGGATGCAGTCCAATACACATTCGCGCTGTTTGGTTTTATAGCTTTTTCGGTTTGGCATGATACATCCTCTCCGTAGAATTTGAAAACGATTTTCATTTTATAGAGAAATATGGAAATTGTCAAGAGAAACTGAAATTGATTTTCAAATTTGTGCCCAATGTGCGGAAGAGAGCACCGCCGCAAAAAATGTCCTGCCGCATGATTGCGGCAGGACATTTTTTCGTTTCCGGTATCAGGCATAATAATTGATCAGGCAGCCGGACAGGATGATATCCCGTTCCTCACGGGTCAGACCCGGCAGCTGCAGCGCAATGGCGGTTTCCTGATCGCCCTGGATTAAGGTGGCAGAAACGGTTTCGCCATCGCCCTCCAGAACAGTGCGGATACCGGGCAGGAACACCTGATCGCCGGGCTGAATCTGGTAGGAGGCCAGTTCCGGCAGAATGAAGGGGAGCATGCCCCAGTTGACTACGTTGGAGCGGTAGCGCTTGGTGGCATAATCCTCGGCGATATTGGCGCAGCCGCCCAGTACGCGCTGGCAGGAAGCTGCCTGCTCCCGGGCGGAGCCATCGCCGGGGCGCATGGCCATCACCAGAGTGCCCAGCCCGGTGGCAGCGGGATCGTGGCCTTGCAGTGCTTCGCGCACGCGGGCATCTTCGGGGTGTCTGCGGCGCAGAAGTTCCAATTCCTTGACGGCCTTGGCCCGGGGCACATATTGGGGATCCTTGCGGCTCAGGGTAAATTCGGAAAGCCGCAGCGGATTGGAGCGGTAGGAAGAGGTTTCGCCGGAGGGAATCAGCTCATCTGTGGTGGTGACGGGGTCGTAAATTGCTGCGGCCACCGTGAGCAGCAGATTTTCCGGCATGGGAATCTGTTCAGGCCAGTCGGTGATGTTGGGGCCGAGAACCAGTTCGGCATCGGGATCCGGTTTGCCCACGCCGTAATAGACTCTGGCTTTGTAGGAGCTGTCATCGAAGTCATACAGTTCCCGGGCGCTGTCCGCAGGCACTTCCGGCAGCTCTGTGGCAGCAGTGAGCACGCCGCCGTTGAGGGCG
>CAJFVV010000034.1 GCA_904420565.1 Candidatus Pseudoscillospira faecavium | reverse complement strand
TTCCACCATCGGCCGCGCTTCCACAATCATCTTCTTCAGTCGTTTTACACGATCTGTCGGTTGTGTAAAGCCTTTTTCAATCATTGTCTCATTCATTAATTCTCTTTGCCCTCCTCATTTTATTGTCCGCTAAGATTCCTCAGTCCTGCAATACATCGTTTTCCGCCGCAAAGGCATGCCGATCAACAGCATGGCATCGAGGGCGTGCCCCACATCCGGCAAAAAACAAAAAAGCCCAAAAACTCCGAAAAGTTTTTGGACTTCGATGCCACTCAACACTGCTGATATACGCCGTTGCATATCAGCCTCTGTTCACTTGTTTTCTCAACGGGAGCCTCTCCCCCCGATTAGTATGCATCATATCAATTTCCCTTAAATTTGTCAACGAGTTTGGCCATTTTTAGGCAGTTTCAATAAAATGACCCACACCAGTTTAGCAAACACAGAAAATTTTCTTTTTACCGCATTTATTTCTTGGCGGTACTGCGAAAAGAAAAGCGCGTGGATGTCCCGCCGTCGCCGCTGCTGATCGTAATTTGCCCCTTTAATTTTGACTTTACAAGGCTGTCAATCAGCTTCAGGCCCAAACCGCTGCCCTGCTTTTTTTCTGATTTTTCATCAAATCCACAGCCATCGTCACTGACCGTAATCCAGGAATCATCATTTCCCTTTTCAATCGTCAGGATAATGGTTCCACGATCCCGCCCCTGGAAGGCATATTTCAAACTGTTCTGCAGCAGTTCATTGACAATCAGAGCCACAGTGGAGGCTGTGCTCGTCGTCAGCTCCAGTTCATCACCGCTGACATCCGCGCTGATCTGGCAGCCACTCACATTGCCGGATTCCAAAGAGCTTTCCATAATACGAACCAGCATCGCCTTCAGGTTGACACTGTTTGCGCCGGTACGCGCCAGCAGATCATAGGTTACATTGATGCTGCGAATCCGGCTGATGATGGTTTTTGCAAATGCCTTTACTTCTTTGTCCCTGGTCTGCGCAGCTTCCAGACCTACCAAACTGATAATAGTCTGCAGGTTATTTTTCACACGGTGATGAATTTCGTTGATCGATGCAATACGGTAAGTGATCTCATCTTCCATCTGCCGAATCTTTGTTTTATCCTGCAATATTACGGCAATCCCTTTGTAAACATCATTTTCCCATGTTGCGCTGATTGTGATTTCAAAAATATAATCGCCCAGGCGCACCTCATCCCGGATGACACCGGTTGTCATAATCACATCGCTAAACGGGTGATTTCCCAGCTGCAAATCCTCATACCGCTGGCCGACAATTCCTTCCCGATATCCCAACCCGCGGTAAAATTCTTCCGCTTTGACATTGGCAAAGGTGCACGTTCCGTTCTCATCAAAAATGACAAGCCCGTCCTGCACAATCTGTCCATCCAGATAAACGTGCGTTTCCCCCATGGGATAGCGGACGTGAATCGGTTCTGTATCAGAATTGTCCGTTATTGGATGCTCATAAGTCAAAGAGCCGATAACCATTTGCTTCTCATTGAAAATCGGACTGACCGTATGGCGCACCATAGTGCGCCCCTCATCAATAATACCAATCAAGCCCCGGCAGGAAACGCCGTATTCCAGCGCACGATAAACCGCTGGCTCATCTACTTTTCTCTCAATTTCTCCAACAATATTACGTTTATAAAGATCGCAGGCAGGATGCCGATACTGTGCGACCACAACAGATTCCCCGGTTTTTGTCAGCACATTGATATAGACATCTCCATTTTCCAGATTGCTGATAAAAGGCAGCGAATGAGACACTTCCAGCAAAATTTGAATATCGCTGTCCGTCAAATTGGTGTTGGCGCGCACCAGATCGATCAGCAACCTGTCCTTTTCGATTCCCTTTTGACGCTTTGACATAATAAAGGCCCCTTCCCGTGTTTCCACGGCATTTCCATCCTGACCGGAACGCTTCTTCCCGTTCAGTAACCGTAGGCTTTCAGCAGCATCTTTGAAATTTCCACCATGGAATTGCCTTTATCCATCGCCAGTTTGCGGATATATACATAAGCTTCCTTTTCCGTCATTTTTCTGCGCTCCATCAGCATACCCTTGGCGCGGTCAATATACTTTCTATCATCCAGCGCTTCTTTTGTTTTATCAAATTCTTTTTCCATTTTTTTAATCTGGCGATATTTGTTCAGGGCAATTCCAATCGTGGGCAGCAGTGTATCTTCATCGACGGGCTTGACAATATAGCCCATCACATCAATATCCACTGCTCTTTTGGCAATTTCCTTATCCCGGTATGCAGTCAATACAATGATAAATCCAGCCAGCTCTTCCTCTTTGATGACTTTTGCCGCCTCTAAACCGCTCAAAACCGGCATATTGATGTCCATAATCACAAAATCCGGCCGCTTTTCCCTGCAAACATTGATTGCATCCAGCCCGTCTTCCGCTTCTCCAACCACTTCATAGCCGTTGTTTTCCAGAATCTCCCGAATATACATCCGAATTAAGACTTCATCATCGACAACCACAACACGATACACGACAAGCCCTCCTCATTGTCCTTTCGTCTTATAGCACAAAAGGCACCAAATGCGTATAATCATTTTCAAACGACTGTGCGCAGTCGCCCGCTCTCCCCAGATACCTATTTATTATATATTAAAGAAATACGGTATCTTTTGTTCCGCCAGAAGGCACCTGCGATTCCTCCGCTGCAGCTGAATCAACTACACCGCAGCACATTTGATGCCCCACATGCTTTTGCGCCGTATTTTTCAGAAAAGGCCCCTGCGTGAAATGATTTTTCTTTCGAGCCTATATAAATCCCCGATAGTTCAAAATAATATTAGCACGAGTCTTTTTGTAAATCAACTGATTTTCTTTGGAAACACTGTTGACAAATTGTCTCTTGAACAAACAGAAAGCGGCGGATATTTCCACCGCCGCTTCTGCTTTGTCCGGTTATCTGCATTTTCTATTCCTGCTTAGGTGTTTCTGCCGCCCATTGCCGGCCTTCATGATCGATGGTATATTCCCCATCCAGCAAAATTTCACTGACCGGGACAATCTCATATCCTTCACCGATTAAATATTCCAAAATATCAGGCAGCGCTTCCGGCGTATTCAGCCCCGCATTGTGGAACAGGATGATACTGCCCGGCCGTACTTTACTGGTAACGCGCTGATAAATTTCCTCCGCTGAAATATCCTTCCAGTCCAGACTATCCACATCCCACTGGATAGGCTCCATTCCAATGGAACGGACTGCCGAAATTACATGGTCGTCATATTCCCCATAAGGGCAGCGGAACAGGGTCGGCCGCTCTCCGGTCAATGCTTCAATCTGGTCGTTGCACTTTTCCACATCGGCGACAATTTCTTCGCTGGACATTTGGTTCATATGTCCATGGGCGCTGGAATGGTTCATAATTTCCATTCCATTTTCATGGAGCATTTTCACATCCTCCGGATATTGCTCCGCCCAGTCGCCGATGACAAAAAAGGTAGCTTTCACATCGTACTGATTCAAAATATCCACCAGTCCCTGGGTAGACGCATCGCCCCACGCCGCATCAAAGCTGATGGCACATACTTTTTGATCCCGGTTGACACAATAAATCGGCAGCTGCCGCTCCGTTGCCGAAGCGCTGACAGCCGCCGGCATCGTAGCCGCCAGTAAAATGGCCGCCGAAAGCGCCGCCCCCGCGCAGACCGTCACATATTTATGCCGCAAAAATAAAATCTTCAAAACAGCATTCCCCTTTCCTCCACATAAGTTCGCTTCCGCTGTACCGTATGAGCAGCAACGGGGGAATATGCATATTTTCCGCAGACTTCGAGGCCTGGCCACTACAATTTAAGGGCAAGCATCAAAAAAACCGGGAAGCCATTTCATGGCTTCCCGGTTGGCTGCTCTGCACTTAAAATCCTGCTTCTGCCGGCAGCATCTGGCGGATGGTTTTTTTCGCTGCATCCAAATCTTCGCTGCAAAGCACCGGCAGAAATGCCGCAAGCTTTTCCGGCGCAAAATCCCACCAGCGTAAAGCAAGCAGCATTTCCGTCAACATCTCATCAAATCGCCGTTTCAAAAAGCGCGCAGGATTGCCACCCACCAGCGTATAGGGCGCTACATCCTTGGTTACCACGGAATAAGCCGCAATAATTGCCCCATCACCCACCTTCACACCCGGCAGGATCACGCTCTTCCTTCCAATCCACACATCGTTTCCAATCACAATATCTCCTTTGAAGGGGAGCTGCGAAAGATGCGGCGGTGTATTTTCCGCCCAAGCGCCGCCAAAGACATGGAACGGATATGTGCTGATACTGCTGATTCGGTGGTTGGCACTGCCCATAATAAACTGTACGCCGCTGGCAATAGCACAGAATTTACCAATGATAAGTTTATCCCCAAATTCCGGCCAATTGAACAGCACATTCTTTTGTTCAAATGCTGTCGGGTCCTCCGGATCATCATAATAAGTATAATCCCCCACAATAATATTAGGCGCTGTGACAACATTCTTCAAAAAGCAGGATGTACCGTATTCATTTGGAAAAACCACATTGGGATCCGGCATAAAATGCATCGTTGAAAAGGCTCCTTTCTTTCGCTCTTCTATCCAAGGCTGTTGGACACTGCACATTATCATATCAGATAAACCGCACCGGGACAATTCTGCCCCAAAAATTTTAATGGCTGGCAATCAACGAACTGAATTAGCTGAAGTTTGCAGGCATACTTGTACGAATCACCCAAACTATTGCAAACACACCAATTATAAAAATCGCAAGCCAAATCCGTATTTTTGAGGATGACCCAAGATCAATTTTTTCTTTTGCAATTTTTTCAAGTATCATCCCCATAACCACAGAAAACGCAAAGATGCAGCTCCAAATAGCCCAGCCATAATGGCCGTGTCCGTATGCGATACCCGCCGGATTATGTCCGCACAATTCACCAATCAGCAAAGCAGCCGCAAATCCGAACAGCGTAGTAAATGAAAAATACTTCTTTCTGAACAATGCCGGAATCGCGGATATTGCCATAGCAATCCAGAAAATATTTTGCCGAAGCAGCCAGCCATATAAATAACTTAGCTGTTGTGGATCATTTCCAAATAGCCATCCCATTACACTGAACTGTGATCCAGCCGTTCCAAAAATGCGCCCCATAAGATAGACAACAATATACCCACCTATAACAGCCAACGCAAGAGCCACCCCTGCTTTCAGGTTGGTTCGGCGCTCTTCAGCTTTTTTCTCTTCTTCCATTTTATACAGATAATAAATTTGTTCTGCCGGAGATGTCCCACTTTCCCGGGAAGCAAGCAGCAAGTCAACTGTTGTACCAAAGATTTCCGCCAGCTTAAACAGGTTTTCTGTATTAGGGGCAGATTGGTTTGCTTCCCATTTTGTAACAGCTTGACGACTTACACCCACTAATTCAGCAACCTTTTCTTGTGACATGCCTGCTTCTTGCCGGCAAGCCTTAATTCTCTCTCCCAATGCCATAATTTACACCTCTCTTTCGCTGTAATTATACCTAAAATTTTCTCTTTCGGCTATCAACCATACCGCAACTACCGGTTGCCATATAAAAATTCATTGAGAATTTTCCCGCACTTTTGCAAAGCACAGATCAACCGGCCTCAAGTGCGGAAAGCAAAATGTGCAAACATGGTGTCATAAGATAAAATTGTGCTGAGCAGCGATCAAAAGGACAAGGCTCCCTCTGCCTGAATGATAAAAAGGGCCTTGCTTTTGTATATGTCCACCAAATGATTTCAATTTTCCTTGAAATCACTGTTTGCTTTGAAAAGGGAGCCTTTTGGGGAATCGATTGCTTTTTTGCTCCTGTTCTGATATAATAAAAAGTCCTGAGTTTTTCCAGGAATGGAGGTGGCAAACCCTGTGCCTTCCCAAAAGCATGAACCCAAAAAGCAGGGACGTGGAAAATATATTTTTAAATATTATGCACGCGCCTGCGTACATCGCTATTTTCAGGATGATGTAGGGCGTGAAAGTGCCGCGCTCGCTTATTACCTGCTGTTCAGCATTTTCCCACTGATGATTTTTTTCAGCATGGTCATCGGCTATGCCCATCTGAACCAATATCCAATCATTGCCAGTCTATACGACTTTCTTCCCGAAGATGCAGCCGGCATCATTGCAGAATATCTGCGGCATGTTTCTTCCATGCAGTTTGGCCCCATTGTGCTGGTCGTGCTGTTTTTCTGTTTGTGGTTTCCCATGCGCGCCACCAATTCCCTGATTACCGCCATCCGCAAAGGCATGGGGCGCCGGCAGCCTCAGGGATTTCTGCGTTCCCAGCTGCAGCTGCTGCTGTATGCCGTGTTTCTGATGGTTACCATTGTATTTGGTGTATTGTTCATGGTACTGAGCAACAGTGTGCTGGAATTTTTGACAGAGACCTTTTCTCTGTCCATGCAGTTTGTGTATCTTTGGCGCCGTTTCCGCCAGCTGTTTCTGGCAATTCTGATGTTTCTTGTGCTTTATGTGTTCTATCTCAATGGATGCGAAGAGCATCACCCGCGTTTTTATCAGGTGTGTCCCGGCATTTTCGGCGCTTTTGCCGCCTGGATGATCCTGTCCAACATTTTTTCCCATTTTGCCGGCAATATCTCTGTATATTCTGTGATATACGGTTCCATCAGCGCTATTATCGTTTTAATGCTGTGGTTATACCTAACCTCTACAGTGCTGATTATGGGGGCAATTTTCAACCAAATTATGAATGAAACCCGCAAAAAATACGGCAGCTGGAAACCTCCGCTGCCCAAAGAATAACGGCACCGCCTGCGTTGTCCATTTTCAAGGGAGGAACGCATAATGAAAATCATTATCATCGGCAATGGAAAAGTCGGATATACCCTGGCAGAGCAGCTGAGCATAGCCAATCATGACCTGACTATCATCGACCGGGATCTCCCCGCACTGCAGCGCGCCGAAGGAAGCCTGGATGTAATGTGCATCTCCGGCAACGGCGCCAGTATTCGCACACTGATGGAAGCTGGCGCCCGTCAGTCAGATTTGGTAATCGCCGTTACAAACTCCGATGAGGTCAATATCGTCTGCTGCCTGCTGGCCAAAAAATTGGGTGCCCACCATACTGTAGCCCGCATCCGCGACCCGGAATACTCCGCCGATGCTCCCCTGCTGCAAAAGGAAATCGGTTTGGATATGATCATCAACCCGGAGCGCGCCGCCGCTATGGAAATTTCCCGCATTTTCCGCTATCCTTCCGCCACCGGTGTGGATACCTTTGCCCATGGAAAAGTGGAAATGGTCGGCTTTGTCATCGAGCAGAATGACCGAATCACCGGTATTCCCCTGTACGAATTCAACCGTCTCTATCCAAACCGCACACTGCTGTGTGCCATTCAGCGCGGCCGTGAAATTATCATTCCCAACGGCGATTTTATACCACAGGCCGAAGACATTGCATATATCATCGGCAATCCACTGGAACTGCGGCGTTGTTTTCTGCTCATGGGGCGGCCCATGTCCCGCATCAAAGATATCGCCATTCTGGGCGGCAGCCGCATTGCCACTTATCTGACATGGGAACTCTCCAAATCCGATATGCATGTGCGTATTCTGGAAAAAAATATAAATAAATGTGAGCATCTGTCTGAATTGCTGCCCAATGCGCTGATTATCCACGGAGATGGTACTAACAGTGAGGTCATCGAAGAAGAAAATATTTTTCAATCTGACGCATTTGTTTCTCTGACCGACCGGGATGAGGACAATCTGCTGATGGCGCTGAATGCCATCCACGCCGGCGTGCCCAATGTGGCTGCCAAAATGACCCGGCCCAACTATATCGATCTCTCCAAAGATGTGGGGCTGGACAGTATCATCAGCCCCAAGGATCTGACAGCCAATATCATTTCCAGCTATGTACGCTCTCTCTCCAATTCTGAAGGAAGTGCTGTGGAACGGCTGTATAAACTGTTAGACAACAAAATCGAGGCCGTAGAATTCACCGCTACTGCTGCAACACGCTTTTTAAATACAACACTGAAGGCACTGCGGCTGAAAAAAGGGCTGCTGATCGCTGCCATCGTTCGGAATGATGAGGCCATTATTCCCAACGGCGACGATATGATTCTTGAAGGCGACCGCGTCATCGTAGTTGCCCGCACCCTGTTTTTAGATGATTTGAATGATATTTTGAAAGACTGACCCTGAACCAATAAAACAGCAATCATTGCAGAAGCGCCGGTGCTCCGAAAATACACGGAGCACCGGCGCTTCTGTTTTTTATGCGGTTTCCGTTCTATCCATTTCCCGCACAATCCACGCCATCAGCAGGCGGACAATGCGCTCCTGCTCGTCATCACGCAAAGGCCGTCCTCTGGGCACACGATACCACTTTTCCAGGCAGCCGCGGCAGCAGCAGGCACAGGCATGCTGCGCCACAAAAACCGGGTGTCCCCGCATGGGCGTCTGTTTTCCATCATTGTGCGGATTCGCCGGTGCCAGGCGCTGCCCCACAAAATCAGCGGCATGGCGGCGAATTGTTTCCATGCCGCGCGTCCGAACATATTCCTTGTCTGGCTCTGAAAGGTGAAACCGCGCCCGGAACGCCGATTGCTGCAACTTATCCAGCGCTTCCTTCACTGTTTGCATATGTGCTTCCTCATTTCCGAAATTTCTGCAAAAGCCACTCCTCTGCACGGTCGCCGTACTTCATAGCCAGCAAGAACAATGCAATTCCCGCCGCACACAACGCCACCAAAACCCATGGCGGCAGCTGCAGTGCATTGCCCCCCACCGCACAGGAGACAAAAAGCCCCCACGGGCGGCACAGCAAAACCAATGCAAAAAAGCGCCGAAACCGCATTTGTGTCAATCCCGCGAGGAAACACAGAATATCATCCGGAAAACCAGGCAGCAAAAACGCCATAGCAAAAAATACATCCTGCTTGCGCTCAACAATCTTCATATATTTTTCCATATCCTGGCGGCTGACAAACCGCTCTACAAACGGCTGTCCCAGCAGCCGTGCCAACCGAAACACCAATGCGGATCCGGCAGCCACCGCCCCATAGGTCAATAAAAAGGCCGGTATCGTACCAAACAGTGCCGCACCAGCCAACGATGTGACATTGCTCGGAATGGGCGCCAGCACTACTGAGGCCAACTGTACGACAAAATAAACACCATAGGAATAGGGCTGAAACTGCTCCACATAAGTGCGCATGTCCTCCAAAGACCGCACCGAATCAAAAAATCCGGTAACTACCAAAAAAATGCCCAAAAGCACAATCAACCCTAAGATCAGTAAAACACCTATCCAGTTGGGAATATGCTTTTTTCTTTTCTCTTTCACAAATTCCATCCTCACAATCAATGGCAAATTGATAAAATCAGTATAGCAGACCCTCCGCAAAATAGATGAATAATTTGTAAATCACCCAAAAATTTCCCAAAATTAAAAAAACTGCGCGTGGTGCCGGGGACGGCCACGCGCAGCGTCGATATGTCATTGTTCCTTTGCTGAGTGCGCAGTTCAACCCAGATCTTATTGCTCCGGGCCGATCACATATTGATCTTTGCCGCGCGCCTTTGCCAAATACAGCAAATTGTCCGCATCCCGATACAAATCATCCACTGTGCTGCCATACACAACAGGCTGCACACCGATGCTGCAGGACATCTCATATGTCCCCCATGTAATTCTATGAAGCCGCTCCTGAAAACGCCGCAGATTTCTTTCCAACTCTTCTCGTCCGATGGGCGTCAGGAGCATCAGCGCAAATTCATCGCCCCCCAGGCGGCCTAAAAAATGATCCCGGCCAAACACCATTTCCAGCTCCAAAACAGCCTCCTTCAGCGCCCGGTCACCTTCCGGATGCCCATAGCGGTCATTGATCTCTTTAAAATAATCTATATCTACCATAAGAAAATAACCAGAGGCATCCTGCGGCATGGCATTCAGCGCTTTGCCGCAAACCTGAAAAAATGTTTTGCGGTTCAGCGCCCCGGTCAGGGCATCCGTTCTGGCCTCCCAATCCATATATGTAGTGTAGCGGCGATTAAAAATTAAAAATATAATCACCAAGGCCATCATGGAAAGAATGCCAATCAAAAACTGAATCTGCAGGTGCAGCAAATCTGCATGCTCATCCCCCGTAAAAACAATCCCCTCCTGGGCCAAAACCCGCTCCATTCGATTTACAAAATAGATTGCTACCGCAACGGCAGAAAACAACGCCAGAAAAATAATGCAGATCAACGATACCATATGATATCGTTCTCTCATCTGGAAATGCTGAACTGACTCCACCCGCATCAGGAATTGCTGCCAAGGACGGGAATGGAAGAGATACCAAACCACCAAAACAATCAGCGCTGCGGCCAGATCCGCAACAATGCCGTTTATCGTGCCCAAACTCCGCAACGTATTGAGCGGGGTATAGCCTGTTTCAGGGAAAAATACCCACATGGCACTGTAAACCAATGCAGAATGAATGGATGCTCCAAAAAAAGAAATAACACCCACCCAGAGCGCAGGAAATTTCGTTTTTCTGGCTGCGCAGTATAACAGGCCCACCGCCAGTCCAAACAGCGCCCGGCTGCCCACACTGAGCAAAAAACTTTTCAGCGGGTAACCACTCATCACAGGAGAAAACAACTGGTCAAATGCCATAATATAGCTGGCCGAAGCTTTCCACATACTGGCCAAGCCAAAAACAGTTCCCAAAATCGCTGATTCCAGCGGTCCCAACAATGCTCCCGCCAGCAGGACCGGGATATAGGCAATCGTGATAGATAGCGGCTCCACATGAAAATACCCCAGGAAGGAAAACGACATCAGCAGTTCCGCTGCTACCAACGCCCCCAAAAGATACATCCGTACACTGCTGTTTTTCTGTTGCTGCAACATAGACTCCATCGCGCCGCTCCTTTCTTCAGCATTTTTACCCAATCATCACCCATAACCACACATTTTTTTATGAAGTTATTATAAAATAAAAGTGATCTCCTTTCAAGTATCTTGTCGAATACGCACAGTTGTTCCCCGTATTCCCCTTTCTGAACTGGTGCCCAAAGTAAATATTCTCAAAAGCAACAGGGAAAGCAGAGATCCAACAGCTCTTCTTCATCGGCCTTTTAGCCATCTGTTCGCACCCAGCAAACATTCCGCCGCAGGGTGTCTTTTTGCAGCCGGATATTCAGTTTTTTTACAGGAACACTCATATAAATAAAAGTAACCGCATCTGCCGATGTGGTTACTTTTATGGAGGGGACGGTCAAAATCGATATTTTCTGCATAAGCCCTTGTTCACCTAACGGCCCTTCTGGGCCGCGCCGCTTTTGCAGCGTACAAGCGTTTTCGCCAGAGGCGAAAACCTTGGCGCAGGGGTGGCTTTGCTGCCCCGAGCATTGAAATACCGAAGGGTAGCGGCGGCCTTTGGCCGCCGAAACCCAAAAAGAAAGACACGCTTTAAGCGTGTCTTTCTTTTTGGTGCGCGAGGCGGGAGTTGAACCCGCACGTGCGTAATGCACACTAGAACCTGAATCTAGCGAGTCTGCCAATTCCACCAC
>CAJFVV010000033.1 GCA_904420565.1 Candidatus Pseudoscillospira faecavium | reverse complement strand
TTTGGCGACGTGGATGACGGCGACTGGTTCGCCGACGCGGTGCGGTTCGTCTATGAAAACGGCATGATGAACGGCGTCAGCGAAACGGGCTTTGCCCCGAACGCCACCACCAGCCGGAGCATGATCGTGACCATCCTCTACCGGCTGGAGGGCGAGCCGGCGGTGGACGACACGATGGACTTTACCGACGTGGCCGAGGGCGAATGGTACACCGAAGCCGTCCGCTGGGCGGCCGGCGCGGGCATTGTGGGCGGCTACGGCAACGGCCTGTTCGGCGCGGAGGATGCCGTGACGCGGGAGCAGCTTGCGGCCATCCTCTACCGCTACGCGGTTTACAAGGGGTATGACGTGTCCATCGGCGAGGATACCAATCTCCTCAGCTACGCCGACTTCGCGGATTTGAGCGAATACGCCATTCCCGCCATGCAGTGGGCCTGCGGCGCAGGCATCGTGAACGGCACCAGCGAAAGCACCCTCACGCCCCAGGGCGAGGCCACAAGAGCGCAGGTGGCCGCCATGCTGCAAAGATTTTGCCAGCAGTATGCACAAAGCTGATTCGAAATCAGGCAGTGAAAAAAAGCCGGAGGCATGTCCCTCCGGCCTTTCTTCTGTATTTTTTTCAATTGCGGTTTCCTGTTGTGGGAACGGCAGCGGCAGATTCTGATCACAGTCCCACGCATGCCGCTTGCAGAGATTTTCAGAGCTTCGGGTATTTTTCTTTGTCCGCTTCTGTGATTTCGCGGATGACGCGGCAGGGGTTCCCGGCGGCAAGGACGCCGGATGGAATATCGCGGTTGACAAGGCTGCCGGCGCCGATGACGGTGTTGGAGCCGATGGTCACGCCGGGCACAACCGTTACGCCGGCGCCGAACCAGACATTGTCGCCCACTGTGATGGGATAGGCATATTCCAGCCCCAGGTTGCGCTGCTCCACATCCAGAGGGTGGCCCGCCGTGCAGAAATTGCAGTTTGGCGCGATGAACACATCGTTGCCGAAGGTCACCTTGGCGCCGTCCAGAATGATGCAGCCGTGATTGACATAAAAATTTTCACCGACTTCAATATTATAGCCATAGTCGCACCAGAAAGGGGAATTGACGGTGAAATACTTTCCGGTTTTGCCAAAAAGCGCCACAATGGCGTCGTGGCGCTCCTGCGTGTGGGAAGGAAGGATTTGGTTGTAGGCGTAGCAGCGATCTTTGCAGGCGAGCAATTCGCGGCAGATTTCGGGGTCATAATTGCCGTCGTACAAAAGCCCCCGGTCCCGCTTTTCTTTTTCGGTCATATGCGTTCAGCCTCTTTTCCATAAATCAATATTGTTTATTTTATCATACAACTTTTGGCTTGACAATATGGCCGCGGCCCGCAGGCTTTTTTTGAAATGTTATCGAAATGTTATTGGATTGTTGTCGACAGGAGCAAACGATATTTGATATAGTGCATTTACAGGAAAAGGTGTTTTGAAGCGGGGATAAGGGAGGTGCAGACAATGAAACGGATCAAGCAGCGGCTGGCCTTTGTGCTGGCAGCGGCGCTGGCGCTGATGCTTTTGGCAGGCTGCGGGCCGCAGGCGCCCGGGGTTCCGTCAAGCTCCGGCGGCGGGGAGGAAAACGGCATTGTGCTGACAGATCAGGCAGGCAGGGAAGTGGTGCTTCCGGAAAGCGCCGGACGCGTGGTATCGGGGGCGTATCTCTCCACCTCGGTTCTTCTCGCCCTGGGGGCGGAGGAGCGGGTTGTCGGGCTTGAGGATCAGGCGGACACCCGGACGCTCTATCAGATGGCTGCGCCGGCGCTTTTGGAGCTGCCGGCGGTCAGCGCGGCGGATGGCACCATGGATGTGGAGGCGGCCGCGGCGCTGGAGCCGGATCTGGTGATTTTGTCGGCGCAGCAGGCTGCCCAGGCAGAAGCGTTTGATGCGCTGGAGATTCCATGTATCGTCCTTGCGCCGGAAACGCTGGACGATTTCTGGGCGGCGGTAACCCTTTTGGGTGCGGCCACCGGGACCGAAGAACGGGCCGCGGCGCTTGTGCAGTATCAGCGGGGAATTATGGAAAGCGTTACCACCCGCTGCGCCGAAACAGAGGAGCGCCCCAGCGTTTATCTGGCGGGGCCGGAATTCCTCTCCACAGCAGGCAGCGGCATGTATCAGAATGTGCTGATTGAACTGTGCGGCGGTGTCAACGCGGCGGCAGAATACACAGACGCCGCCTGGACGGAAATTTCTCTGGGAGAATTGGTCAGCTGGGATCCGGACCGGATTTACATGGTGTCCTATGCCGGGTATACCAGAGATGATATTATGAATGATGAGCGCTTTTCTGCGCTGAGCGCCATGGAGCATCATGAAACGGATTTTCTGGTATTTCCCAGCGCGATTGAGCCATGGGATACACTGAGTCCGTCCATGGCTTTAGGAGCGCTGTGGCTTGGAAACCAGCTGCACCCGGATATGATTCCGCAGGAGGAATATGTGACGGAAGCACAGGTGTTTTACCGCGATTTCTTCGGCATTGAAGTCGGCGCAGAGCTGCTGCTTTCCCATGGGGGCTAACAACATGCGGGCTGATTTCAGCTGGGCCGCCTGCGGCATCCTGTGACTTTTTATAAAAATCATCTGCCGCGGATTGGAAAAGCCAGCCCCGGCGCTGCTGCGGGCAAAAATTCCTGCGGCGCGGTCCAAATGAGGACCGCGCCGCAGGAATTTTATAAGGGAGAAAATGGGTTTGAAAGAAAGATTAGATTGTAAAATATTATGGGTTATGAATGAAAGTGTTTGATGAAGTGTGTTTTACAGGAGATTGGGGTTTCTTGCTTATGCGTTTGCCAGTTCAGCGCCCAGCGCGCGGCACTGCGCAAGATCGTCAGCGCTTGGTGCTTCGTTGACAATCAGCGGTTCACCGCAGAGATTGGCGCCGTCGCTGTCTGTGCGGCTGGCCCAGTCGCGCATCCATTGGCCATCACCCCAGCCATAGGAGCCGAACAGGGAAACGCTTTTTCCGGAGAGCTCAGATTCCAGTTCCTGGAAAAAAGGCTCAAATTCGGATTCTTCCAGCACCTCATCGCCCATGGAAGGGCAGCCGAGGGCCAGTTTGCCGTAAGCGGCCGCAGCTGCGGCGTTGGTTTCGCTTACCGGCAGCAGTGTCACATCCGCTCCGGCTTCTTTGGCGCCTTCCGCCACAGCCTCGGCCATGGCCTGGGTGTTTCCGGTGCCGGACCAGTAGATCACTGCGAGTTTGCTCATGCACATACCTCCTTTTCTTCGATTGATTTGGTATTTCAAGCTGCACGAAGCAGCTGTGAAATCGTACTTCCGGCGGCCAGCATGCGAAGCATGCATTGCCGGCATGCGTCGTAGCAGGCAAACCGCTCCCGGGCGGCCTCCACATCGCAGTAGACCTTCCAATAGCCCCGCAGCTTGCATTCTGCGGCACCTGTCATGAATGCCTCTACATCGGCGGCAGGATAATCGAGAAACAGCCCGATTTCGTGGGGGAATTCCGCGCTGGTGCCGAAGCGGCTTTTCAGGTGCTTGAGCAATGCGCCCAGGCAGTTGCTTTCCGGATAAGAAAACCGGGCGAGCAGCGCCTTGGCTTCCGGCAGATTCAATTTGCTGCGCAGCATTGCGGGGCGGTAGACCAATACAAGAAACCGCCCGCCCAGCTGGCGCAGAATGATAAAGCGCAAACCGGTGCGATACAGCGCCCGGTTGTATTGCCGCAGCGCCAATGCGAGATCCGGAAATTCCTCCTCTGAAAGCGACAACAAACTTGCAGCTTTGGCGCCCAGCAGAGTGGGGGCGCAGTGGTCGGCGAGGCGGCGTTCCAAAATTGCATGGTCCACAGGATGACTCCTTTCTTAGTTAGCTAATGCTAACTATCGTTGAAAGAAAAAGGCGCCGCAGCGGGAGCCTGTTATCTGCATGTTGGTTAGCCTTAACTAACCGTGGCTTTATCATAACAGAGCTGCACTGCTTTGTCAAGCCCTTTTTTGAAAAGTCTGCAAAAAAAACCAGCGGCTGAAAAAGCCGCTGGTTGACTGACAAAATCACACATCGCCTCCTTTGGTCTGAAAACAAACGATTCACTGTACACTTGCTCACGAAGCGGTGCTGGATGTTGCACTGATGAGGACGATCTGCGAAGGCGTCGTAGAAGCGGAGGACGTGTAAGATACCAGAATGGTATCGCCCTCGCTGAGATCGGACAGTGCAGCGCTGGAGAGAAGGCCGTTTTCATAGCGGTAAATTCTGGTGTCGTCCGCTGCAGTGAGCGTTTGTGCAGTCTCTTCCAGGGTGCTGCTGCTCAGGTCCAAAGCATCATAACTGCTCAGGGTGTTGGAGGAAAGCGCATCGCTCTGATACAGGGAAACGGTTACCTCGCCTTCGGTGGTGGATACAACGGAGGCGGCATCTGTATACCCGTCATTTTGCAGAATAATTTCTGCGGCATTGCCGGTATCTGCATCCCATTTTACCAGCACAATGCTTCCGGCTTGGAGATCCTCTGCCGAAGCGGCGGTTGTTCCGCTTTCATCGGCGGTGTAGAACAGACTGTCGTCCTGAAGCGCAACCAGTTCGGTATCCTGGGAGAGACTGTAATTTTCAAGGTCAACGGCATCGCTTTCCGTGCTTTCTGTGGATATTGGCGTATATCGCTGCAGGGTGAGCTGATTGTCGCTGACAGAAAGAACGATGCCCACCGTATCGTCTTCGGTGCTGTCCGTGGAAGATGCGATGTCTGAGTTGGAAGTATCTTCGTCTTCCTGCTCGCTGTTGCTGCTGGAACTGCAGCCGGCCAGCGCGGCGAGAAGCAGCGCGGCTGCCAGTGCTATGGGAATCCATCTTCTTGCTTTCATGTAAATAACCTCCATTCTGTGTCAGCAGAAGGGAATCAGAAATCCCGCCTGCTGTTATCAGCATGCCGCGGTTTCTTAAAATGCACCTGAAAAATGTTGTAAAGGATTTGTGAACTCCGGAGCAGTGTCAGGAAAAGCCGGCTGCACAGCGGCTGTCGCGCAGGGAAGCGGTGAAATGAATGCAGCGGTCGCCCTGCAGATCATATTGAGCGCGGATTTGCCCGCCATGGGCTTCCACGATGGCTTTGGCGATGGAAAGGCCGATGCCGCTGCCGCCGGTGCAGCGCGACCTGGAAGGATCTGCCCGGTAAAAGCGGTCGAACAGCCGCTCCAGTGTTTCCGGCGCTATGGGGCGGCAGGGGTTGGCGGTTTCCAGATAGATGACACGCCGCCGGCGATACAGGCGCAGACAGATGGTACTGCCCTCGTCGGCATATTTCAGAGCGTTTTCCAACAGAATGGAGATTAAACGCTGCACAGCGGCTTCGCTGCCATAAAGCCATAAATTCTCTTCAATTCTGCACTGCAGCTGTTTGCCCCGGGATATAGCCAAAGGCTGGATGGACTGCACAATATCCCACGCTGAGCGGCTGAGCAGAAAACGGGTGCGTTCCGGAGTTGGGATGCCTTCGTCCAGCCGGGACAAAGTGACCAGCTCTGAAACAAGATTACTCATTTGCTCCGCCTCCTGCTTTACGGCGCAGAGCCATTCGTTGTCCGGATCATCCATCAGCATCAGATCGCAGGAGGCGAGAATGGCTGTGAGCGGCGTGCGGATTTCGTGGCTGGCATCGGTGATAAAGCGCTTTTGTTTCTCCATGGTGCGCACGGTGGGCCGAATCGCCCGGTTGGAGAGAAAGAACAAAAGCAATGTTGTGGCTGACAAAATCACGACGGCGCCGACGCAGGAAATCCACAGCACATTTTGTACACTGCGCAGCTGTCTGCTGCAATCCAGAAAAATCAGCAAATAGCCGTCCTCCTGACTGCAGCGATAGAAACGGTAATGGCCGATATAGCCGAAAGCACCGCTGCGGTTCATGGCCTCTTCAAAATAAGATACTGCATCCTCCTCGCTGACGGCACGGATGAATTCCAGCTGCAGCTCTGTCATGGTACCGGTTTCATCGGCGCGCATCAAAAAATAGCGGGTTTCATACCGTGTTTCCTGAGTGATGGGATAATCCCAGGGCATCTGCGGGGCAGCATTCTCTGAGTACGGGGGGAGACCCCCATTGTTTTCCGCAATGGAAGATAACAACTGATCTGCCGCTGCAGTGGAGATAAAATAATACCCCCCGTTCAGCCCCAGGATGAGGACAAACAGCACTGCCGCCAGGGACAGGGCGGCAGTCAGAACAAATTTGCGCCGCAGCCGATTCAGCATGATGATGCTTCCAATACATACCCGACACCGCGCACGGAGCGGATTTCCACATGAACCTGCAGAGAAATCAGCTTTCGGCGCAGATAGGCGATGTTGGTCCAAACAACATTGATCTCCGTTTCACTGTCCCATCCCCAGATGTGTTCCATCATTTGTTCCGCGGAGAAAATGTGGTTTGGGCTGCGCATGAGCAGTTCCATAATCTGAAATTCTTTGTTGTTCAGGCGGACGCTTTGCGTCGGGGAACTCAGCTCATAGGCAGAGCAGTTAAGGGTCAGGTCTTCAAAAGTGAGCAGATCGGGGAAATAGGTTTCCCCTCGACGCAGCATAGCGCGCACGCGGGCCAGAAATTCCGTGCTGGCAAAGGGTTTTGGCAAATAGTCATCTGCGCCTGCATCCAGACCGGTCACCCGGTCATCCACACCGCCTTTTGCGGTGAGCAGCAGAACCGGCGTGGTAATGCCGCGGCTGCGCAGTGCGCGGAGCACGGCGATGCCATCCATGCGCGGCATCATAATATCCAGGATGATGCCGTCATAATTTCCGGTCAGGCCGTAATCCAGCGCTTCCTGTCCATTGTCCACCCAGTCTGCGCTGTATTTGCAGCGCTCCAGAATGGTTTTGAGCGCCTTGCCGATTTTGGGTTCATCTTCTGCAATCAGCAGTCTCATGGGCTGCACCTCCTTGCTGTTTCACTGCACTGTATCATGAAAAACGAAACTCCCGATAAACAAACCGTCCGTTGGAGCAGATGTTTACAAAAGGTTTACAAAATGCGCCCCCGGCGAAGCCGGAGGCGCACATTTATATGAACTGTGAGATCAAGCAGAGACGGGAAGGGTGCGATCTTCACAGATATGACCTTGCTGAATTCGCACCAGCCGGCAGGCGCGCTCAGCGATGCTCATGTCGTGGGTAATCATGACAACGGTTACGCCGGCGGCGTGAACCTGCTGCAGCAGGCGGAAAATGCTTTCACGGTTTTCCGGATCCAGAGCGCTGGTTGGTTCGTCGGCCAGCAGCACTTCCGGCTGCTGGATGAGCGCCTGGGCAATGGCCACTCGCTGGCGCTGTCCGCCGGAAAGCTGCCTTGGCGTGTGTTCAGCACAGGAAGTAAGTCCCACACGGTCCAAAAGAGCAAAGGTGCGTTTTCGCCGCTGGGCGGGTGGGATGTGTTGTGTTTTCAGCGAGGCGGCCATGTTTTCCCAGACGGGCAGATTTTCAAAAAAAGCACAATACTGCGGAATCACAGCGATTTTGCAGGTGTGCCGCGGCTGCGGAGCGGACATCGGCCTTTCTTTCAGATAATAAGTGCCTTCTGTGGGCGGCTCCTCGCAGCTGAGGATTCGCAGCAGTGTGGATTTCCCGCTGCCGGAAGTGCCGACAATGCCGACGAATTCGCCGCGACCGATTTCCAGGGAAATATCCTGCAGGGCACGATATTGCTGCGCTGTGCCGGGGGAATAAATTTTGGAAACATGCTCCAGACGCATCAGAGGGCGGGAAGCGGTGGCATGCAGGCTGTTGTGGTGATTATAAACTGGGTACTTCATAAAAAACCTCCTTGATATGGTATCAGTTCTGTTGAATGTATCGTGGAAAAGCGAGGGAGCTTCCAAAGGGAGCATTGCCCCTGCTGTGGCTTTATCGTATCGGCAGCAGTTGAAACGCAGTTAAAAAAGACGGTGAAGAAATTGTAAAATGCCCCGCAGAAGTTTCGGCGGGAAAAAACGATGAAAAAAGCAGGCCGGAGCGCCGCAGCGCTTCCGACCTGTTGAGAGGATTTGGCACATGGTTCAATTTTCAGCAGCGCGTTCTTGTGCCTGCATGACTGCAGCAGGCCGCGGGAATAGGCCGGCGCACAGAAAGTGCAGGTAGCGAACCAAAGCATAAAGGACCATGCAGCAGGCCACAATGGTTTCAGCAATCAGCAGAAGGTGCAGAAAAGCCGGCACTGCGATGCCTGCGCCTGTCAAAGCGGCCAGCAGTTTCTGCAAAGCGATGGCTGTGATGACGAACGGGAAGGTGAAGGCTGCATAACTGGGGTAAAAGGGGAGACGCAGCAATTTGGGCAGCTGTGTCAGCACAATCAGGTAGAGAATTTGGGCCGCGATTTCCAAAATGATTGCAAACAGAAGGGAAGGCGCTTCCGCTGTGGTGAGATAGCCTGCCAGCGACAGGCTCATGGGCGCCGTGTAAATGCAGAAAAGCGGTTTGGCACTGTCTGCCATGGGCAGCTTGCGGCAGCGGATGGTCACCAGCACCAGCATGGCACCGTAGGCGATGAAGCCGAACCAGAAAATACCGTAGCCCAAGGCTGTGCGGTCAAAGGAAGCGGAGGTCACCGATGCAACTATGATGCCTACATACGCGATAAAATAAGTGGGGTATACGTCTTCCAGGCGAAAATGGCGCAGATAATGCCAGGAAAACCATGCCATCAGCAGAAAATGGCCGAGGATGGCGGCGTACCAAACCAACAGGGAGAGCAGGGGGAAAAAAGGCTGTACATAGCTGGCAAGCTGCATCACAGACATAAAAATGGTGGCGGAGACACTGGCAATGATCGGATTGCTGAAATCCTTGCGGATCGCTGCGGGAAACAACAGAAATTTCAGCACCAAAAGCATGCCCAACGCTGCGGCCAGAGCGCCGCAGCCCCAGCGCAGAAACGGGGAAATTGAGACGAGCAGATTGCCGAGGGCGGTCAGCCCCAGCACAACGCCGGCCAGTGGGACAGGGACCTTTTGAATCAGGGCTTTCATGATGTGTGCCTCCTTGCAGAATTCGTAGTGTCAGCGTACCATGAAACATACATTGTGTAAAATTATAAATATTGATTTATCAATAAAAATACATTATATTAAATTGCGAGGTGAATAGAATATGCTGGATTTTCGCATGGAAACGTTTTTGACCCTTTGCCGAACCATGAATTATACACGCACAGCGGAAGTGCTGCATATCACACAGCCTGCGGTGACGCAGCATATCCAGTATCTGCAGAAACATTACGGTGTGAAGCTGTTTTCATATCACGACAAGCGGCTGACGCTGACCGATGCCGGCCAGGCGCTGCGCAGCGCGGTGCTGACCATGGAGCACGATGAGCAGGAGCTGAAACGCAGGCTGCCGCTGCTGGAAAAGGGGAAAGTCCGTCTGCGCCTGGGCGCCACGCTGACGGCAGGGGAATACGCGCTCCCATCTCATTTAAGCCGCTATATGAAAGCCTATCCGGAAGTTGAGGTGCAGCTGACCGTCGGGAGTACGCGCCGGCTGCTGGAACTGCTCAATCGCGGCGCGCTGGATGCAGCCATTGTGGAGGGATATTTTGCCAAGCGGGAATATGATTACCTGCCATGGAGCATGGAACCTTATGCCTGCGTTTGCGCCCGGGACAGCACGCTGCCGGCACGGCTGCATACGGAAGAGCTGTTTGCGCAGACATTGATTTTGCGGGATCCGGAGTCGGGCAGCCGAGAAATTTTGGAGCGGGCTTTGCTGGAGCGCAATTTCCAAATTTCAGATTTTTCCAGAGTTGTGGAGATCAATGATCTCACGGTCATCAAATACCTGGTGGAACAGGACTGTGGGATTACGTTCCTTTACCGCCGGGCAGTGGAACGGGAGCTGCAGGAAGGGAAACTGCGGGAAATCCAGATAGAAGGCTGGAAGATCAGCCATGAATTTACATTTTTGTGGAGAAAAGGAAGCGTTTTTGAAGAAAAATACCGCCGGCTTTTTCGGCGGTTGTGCAAAAATGAGGAGGTATAGAAAAGCGAATGGAATTTATGATTCTTGATTGGATCCAGACACTGCGCACGCCCTGGCTGGATGGATTTATGGTCTTTGTCAGCAGCCTGGGCAATTTTGGCGCGGTTTGGATTATATTGGCAGTGGTGCTGCTGCTTATACCGAAATATCGGCGTGTGGGCGCGCTTTTGGCATGCGCACTGCTCATTGATCTGGTGGTGTGCAATGTGCTGCTCAAGCCCCTTGTGGCCCGTTCGAGGCCCTATGATCTCAACCAAATGATGGAATATTTGATTGACCGGCCCCACGGATGGTCTTTTCCATCGGGACACACAGCGGCTTCTTTTGCTGCCACGACAGCGCTGTTGCTCGGCCGCAGCCGGCTGTGGATTCCCTGCGGCATCCTGGCAGTGCTGATTGCCTTTTCCCGGCTGTATCTTTATGTGCATTTTCCGACGGATGTGCTGGGCGGGGCTGCAGTGGGTGCGCTGTGCGGCGTTCTGGCTGCCATGGTGCTGCGCGCCTGGGAAAAAAGAAAGAAATTGGAATGAAACAAAGATGCGGATGCGTCGTTTCCTGGGGAGCGATGCGTCTGCATCTTGCTTTTAGGGAAAATGCACAGAAAAAAAGTGATGCAAAAGAACGATTTTTCTGTTTTTCGGCGGGTATTTTGTGGGGAAATAATTGAAAATTTGCCATGGGAGGACTATAATAAAACACTGTGATTGCTTCGCCTGCCTGGCGCAGGCTATTATAGAATGTTGAGGGGAGCTTTTTTGCGTATGCAGAATCAGAATTTGAGAAATGTTGCCATCATTGCCCACGTTGACCATGGCAAGACCACACTGGTGGACGAAATGCTCAAGCAGGGCGGCGTTTACCGGGAAAACCAGGAAGTGGTGGACCGGGTGATGGACAGCAACGATTTGGAGCGTGAGCGCGGCATCACCATTCTGGCTAAAAATACGGCCATTCGCTATGGCGATGTGAAAATCAACATTGTGGACACTCCGGGCCATGCAGACTTCGGCGGCGAGGTGGAGCGCATTTTGAAGATGGTCAACGGCGTCATTCTGCTGGTGGACGCCGCCGAGGGGCCCATGCCGCAGACACGCTTTGTCCTGTCGAAGGCGTTGGAGCTGGGCCACCGGGTCATTGTGGTGGTCAATAAAATTGACCGGCCGGATCAGCGCATCCACGAGGTGATCGACGAGGTGCTGGAGCTGCTGATGGATCTGGACGCCACCGATGAACAGCTGGACAGCCCCATGCTCTTCTGCTCAGGCCGGCAGGGAACGGCCTCCTATTCCCCCGATACGCCGGGCACCGACCTTAAGCCCCTGTTCGATACGATTCTCGATTATATCCCGGCCCCTGAGGCAGATACCGAGGCGCCTTTCCAGATGCTGGTCAGCTCGATTGACTACAATGAATTTGTGGGCCGCATTGCCATTGGCCGCATCGAGCGCGGTGTTCTCAAGCAGAACCAGGAAATTGCCGTGTGCAATTATCACGACAGCGAAGCCCCGGCGAAAAAGGCAAAGGCCGTGAGCCTGTATCAGTTTGAAGGCCTGGCCCGGGTGCAGGTGGGCGAAGCTACGGCGGGCAATATCATTGCCCTTTCCGGCATCGGCGATGTGACCATCGGCGACACGATCTGTGACCCCTCGGCTGTGGAGCCGCTGCCTTTTGTGAAGATCAGCGCGCCTACCATTGAAATGACCTTCTCTGTCAACGATTCGCCCTTTGCCGGACAGGAGGGCAAGTATGTTACCTCCCGTCAGCTGCGTGAGCGCCTGTTCCGGGAGACGATGAAAGATGTTTCCCTGCGTGTCAGCGAAGTGGAAGATTCCATGGATGCGTTCAACGTGGCGGGCCGCGGCGAAATGTCTCTGTCTATTTTGATTGAAACCATGCGCCGCGAGGGATATGAGTTCCAGGTTTCCCCGCCCCGCGTGCTTTATAAAGAAATTGACGGCAAGCGCTGCGAGCCCATTGAGCGCCTGGTGGTGGATGTGCCACAGGACTATGTGGGTGCTGTGATTGAGAAGCTGGGACAGCGCAAAGCGGATATGCTGGAAATGACGCCGGTGGGCAGCCGCATGAAAATTGAATTTCTGATCCCCTCCCGCGGCCTGTTCGGTTACCGCAATGAATTTTTGACCGATACCAAGGGCGAGGGTATCATGGCTTCTGTCTTCGATTCCTATGCGCCCTATAAGGGTGAGTTGTCCCGCCGCAGCCAGGGATCCATGATCGCCAGTGAAACCGGCGAGAGCGTAACCTATGGCTTGTATAACGCTCAGGAGCGCGGCACGCTGTTCATCGGCGCCGGCGTGAAGGTTTATGAGGGTATGGTCATCGGTGTGCAGGCCAAGTCCGATGATATGACAGTCAACGCCTGCAAGCGCAAGCAGCTGACCAACACCCGCGCTTCCGGCAGCGATGATGCGCTGCGCCTGACGCCGCCGCGCCAGCTGAGCCTGGAGCAGTGCCTGGAGTTCCTGGCCGACGACGAACTGCTGGAAGTGACGCCGGAGCACCTGCGTATCCGCAAGCGCATCCTGAACCACGCAGACCGCATGAAGGCCCTGCACGGCAAAAAATAAGCGTGCCTCCGCCGCAATGCCGGCCCGCCGCCCGTTTCCCGGGCGGCGGGCCGTTTTTTGCGCGCGCGAAGGGAAAAAGGGGTAAAAGACAAAAAACATGAATTTGTATTTATATGGCGGGCAAAAATAGAGAATGCGTCAATGCCGCCTGTCATTTTTTATCACTTCTGCGCATTGACTTTTCCCGGCCTGTCCACTATCATAGGACAAGTGTCTTTGAAACAAAAATTTCCAGCGGGAAAGCTGTCCGCGGCGGACAAACGGCGCGCCGGGACGGACGGCTCCCGAAGCAAGAGAGGAAGCGATGGAGCAGTGAAAGCATTGCTGCAAAAGTGGAATGAGATCAGTTTGGTCAAGCGCATCATCTGCGGTTTGATCATCGGTGCGGCGCTGGGTATTTTCCTGCCGGGCGTCGGCGTGCTCACGCTGCTGGGCAACCTGTTTGTGGGCGCCCTGCGGGCTGTGGCGCCGGTGCTGGTGTTTCTGCTGGTGATGGCTTCCCTGGCCCGGGCCAAGACGGGTTCGGGCAACATGGGCCGCGTGATCCTGCTGTATCTGATGGCTACCTTCCTGGCCGCCCTGACGGCGGTGGTCGCCTCGTTCCTGTTCCCCATGGGCATCACGCTGACGGAGGCCGCGGAGGGCTATGATCCCGCCTCCGGCGTGGGTCAGGTGCTGAACACCCTGCTGATGAGCGTGGTGCAGAACCCCATCAGCGCCATGGCCGAAGGCAACTTCATCGGCGTTCTGGCCTGGGCGGTGATCTTCGGCATCGCCCTGCGCAAGGCTTCCGAGGCCACCAAGGAAATGCTGGGCAACCTGGCCGACGCCCTGACCACGGCGGTGCGCTGGGTCATCGCCTGCGCGCCCATCGGTATCATGGGCCTGGTGTACAACGCCGTGTCCACCAACGGCGTGACGATCTTCACCGAATACGGCCGCCTGCTGCTGCTTCTGGTGGGCTGCATGCTGTTCGTGGCGCTGATCGTCAACCCGATCATCGTGTTCTGCAATATCCGCAAAAATCCCTATCCCCTGGTGTTCAAGTGCCTGCGGGAGAGCGGCATCACCGCCTTCTTCACCCGCTCCTCGGCGGCGAACATCCCGGTGAACCTGGAGCTGTGCAAGCGCCTGCAGCTGGATGAGGACAACTACTCCGTGTCCATCCCCCTGGGCGCCACCATCAACATGGGCGGCGCGTCCGTCACCATCACGGTGATGACGCTGGCGGTGGTCCACACCCTGGGCATCACCGTGGACCCCATCACGGCGCTGATCCTCAGCGTTCTGGCGGCCATCGGCGCCTGCGGCGCTTCCGGCGTGGCCGGCGGCTCTTTGCTGCTGATCCCCATGGCCTGTTCCCTGTTCGGCATCCCCAACGACATCGCCATGCAGGCGGTGGGCGTGGGCTTCATCATCGGCGTGATCCAGGACTCCTGCGAGACGGCCCTGAACTCCTCCACCGACGCGCTGTTCACCGCCACGGCGGAATACGCCTCCTGGCG